>CALFNJ010000678.1 GCA_937902865.1 uncultured Opitutaceae bacterium | reverse complement strand
GCCCGAACGGGAGACTTTCGCGCCGAGTCAGTCCGCGCCCGCAGAATCCTCGTCATCGGACGGAGCTCCCAGCGGGGAAGGCAATGCGAATGCGCAGCCGGCGCACGGTGATCACGGACAGGGTGGTGGCAATGGTGGAGGTGGTCATCCGCAGCAAGGGGGTGGTGGCGGTGACTGGCAGGGTGGCGGAGGCGGCCAGGATCGCGGTTTCTGGAAGCGCAATCGCCGGGACAAGCGCGGCAAGCGCGGCAAATTTGGCGGCGGTGGCTGGCAGCAGGGTGGTGGTGGTGGCGGCGGACATTCTCCGCACCCGCAGCAGCCGCGGCCGCCGGCGGATCACGCGGCTGTGTTCGGCGACCTGCCGGATCCGGCGCGGTTCACGGACCTCGTGGCGCTGGACAAGCTCGCGGACGAGGTTTCGAGCGGCAAGGGCGACACGCTCTACCTTGATGAAATTTACGCGCTCAACCTGGCGGACCTGTCGGCCTTCGCGCGCAAGCTCGGCGTCACCTTCGAGGGTGCGCCCGCGAAGAAGCTGCTGCTGGGGAAAATTCTCGCCTATGCGGCGGAGAACAAGCGCGAGATTCGCGACCGCGGCTGGATCGACCTGACCGATCGCGGCGGGCACGGGTTCATCGTGCACGAGCACGTCAATTACCGGCTTTATCCCGAGGATGCGTACCTGCCCGAGAGCCTGATTCGCGCCTACGGTTTGAAGCGAGGCCATCAGGTCGAGGTGCTGGTGCGCGCGCCGGAAGGCGCGGAAGGGTGCCCGGTAGTGCTGCGCGTGATCAAGGTCATGGGTCTGAAGCCCGACGCGATCGCCGCGATCACGCCTTTCGAGGAACTCGTGCCGTACTATCCGCTCAAGCGCATCCTGCTCGAGGCGACGGAAATTCACAAAGACGTCTCCATGCGGGCCGTCGATCTGCTCACGCCGATCGGCTTCGGCCAGCGCGGTCTCATCGTCGCACCGCCGCGTACCGGCAAGACGGTGCTCATGCAGAACATCGCGAACTCGATCTCCAATAATTTCCCGGACGTGAAGCTCATCCTCCTGCTCATCGATGAGCGTCCCGAGGAAGTGACGGATTTCCGCCGTCACACCAAGGGCGAGGTCGTGAGCTCGACCTTCGACGAAGCGCCGGAGAATCACATCCACTGCGCCGAAATGGTGGGCGAAAAGGCGCGCCGGCTGGTCGAGCAGGGCGAACACGTCGTCATCCTGCTCGATTCGATCACCCGCCTGGCCCGTGCCTACAACGCGCTGGCCTCCAACGCGGGCAAGATCATGTCGGGCGGTCTCGAGGCGACGGCGCTGCAGAAGCCGAAGCGGTTTTTCGGCGCCGCCCGCAACATCGAGGGCGCTGGCAGCCTGACGATCATGGCGACGGCGCTGGTCGATACCGGCAGCCGCATGGACGAAATCATCTTCGAGGAGTTCAAGGGCACCGGTAACATGGAACTCCACCTCGACCGTGGCCTCGTCGAGAAGCGCATCTTCCCGGCGATCAACATCGACCGGTCCGGCACCCGCAAGGAAGAGCTCATCTATCACCCCGATGAAATGCAGCGCGTTTACGGCCTGCGCCGCGCGATGCAGGGCATCCCGTCGGTGGAGGCGATGGAGATGTTCCTGACGCGTCTGAAGAAGACCAAGTCGAATGCGGAGTTCCTGATGAGCCTGAATCGATAGGGCGGAGAAAGTAACAGGTACTGAGTGGAAGTAACAGGTACCAGGTAACAAGTACCAAGGAGGTCCGCGTGCGGGTGCGCGCTGGATCGTTGGGACGGGTTGATTAGCTTTGGCGATTTGCAGCGGGCCACGGGGTGCGCGGTGTAAACTTGGAAGATGGGTTCGGGTTGAGCCGTTCAGGACGGTATGAACGAGCAGGAACTCTCGACGCTGACGCATGGGCGAGCGCTCGCGGATGGAGAAATGTCCGCCTGGTCGACGAGCTTGGAAGAGGGTGGCGCTAAGGAAAAAATTCGCGAACTGGTGCCACGGTCCCTGGCGACCCGATCGCGGCTGCTACCGTTGCACGACGAGGGTGAGACTATTCGGGTGGCGGTCGCGGATCCGCTGGAGATCGAAGGGGTCGATGATCTTTGCTTTCTGACGAGTCACGACGTGTCCGCGGTGACGGTGGCGGCGGAGCCGCTGGGCCGGGCGATCGAGCGGGTTTATGGCAGCGATGAAGCTCCCGTACGGGCGGTGAACGAATCGGAAGCTGACGAGGATCGCGAGGTGAAGGGAGAGCCTGCGTCGGAAGAAAGGGCGGAGCCGGTCGAGCCCGTGGACGTGACGGAGTCCGACCCGCCGGTCATTGCGCTGATCCAGATCGGAAGAGCGTCGTGTAGGGAAAG
>CALFNJ010000677.1 GCA_937902865.1 uncultured Opitutaceae bacterium | reverse complement strand
CGAGCGCGGTGCTCGCGGCCGTCAGCCAGAGGAGGCTCCGCCGTCCGCCCTCCAGGCCGAGAAAAAGGACCCACAGGCCCAAACACGAAAAACAATATGCGCTCGCGATCGGCACTTCCCAGATATGGCTCCGCTCGAGCAGCAACAGGGAGAAGTTGCACCCGCCGAGCAGGATCGCCCCCAGCCACACGAGGCCCGTCCCGGCCGCAGGAAAATACCTTCGCCGCAATCCGAGAAAAAAACCGAGGCTGCACAGATAGCCTCCGCTGCAGAAGATGGCCACCGCCAGGTTCTCGGAGAAATGGGCGCCGGTGAGCAGGCGGAACGGCAGGAACAGCGCCAGCTCCGGCGCCACGCCGAAATAAATGTAATAGCGTCCCTTGTAATAGGTGACGTCCAGCATGTTGCGGCCCGTGTCGATGCCGACCCGCTGCCGCGGCTCGTAGGGATCCGCGAGCTTCGCGAGCGCGGCCGGCGGCTCGAGGAGGAAGCTGAGGCGGCCGGCCATGAAGCCGTCGGCGAGCAGCGCATAATAGCTGGAGCTTTGCCGCTCGAACGCGAACGGCCGCAGCAGCGCCGCCAGGTTGCCGTAGCAAAAGAGCACCGTCGCCGCCACCAGCGCGAGGCCGAGCTTTTCCGTCCGCGAGGAAACGACGTTACCGGGCTGGCGAGGGGCACGCACCGCCCCGAGGCTTGTTTCCTGAAGCCATTGTTCAAGCGCGCAATGTGCGACCGGAGCGAGATCGCGAGATAAGTCTTGCTCGTCTCCGCGAGGCCGGTGAAGTGCAGCGACCCACCCCATGAGGAGCGATTCCGCCGTCGAGCTTTCCATCCTGATGCCATGCTTGAACGAGGCGGAAACGGTGGCGACGTGCGTGCGCAAGGCCCGGCTCTGGCTCGCCTCCCGCCAGGTCGCCGGCGAGGTGCTGATCGCGGACAACGGCAGCACCGACGGCTCGCGGGAGCTCGCCGAGGCGGAAGGCGCCCGGGTGGTGCCCGTGGCGGCCAAGGGCTACGGCAGCGCGCTCACCGGGGGAATCGCCGCCGCCCGCGGCCGCTTCATCATCATGGGCGACGCGGACGACAGCTATGATTTCTCCAACCTCGATCCTTTCCTCGACGAGCTTCGCCGCGGTTCGCAGCTCGTGATGGGCAACCGTTTCCGCGGCGGGATCGCGCCGGGCGCCATGCCCCCGCTCCACTACTACCTCGGAAATCCGGTGCTGACGGGCATCGGCCGGCTCCTGTTTCCCAGTCCGTGCGGCGATTTCCACTGCGGCCTGCGCGGCTTCGACCGCGAGGCCGTGCTCGGTCTCGACCTGCACACCACCGGGATGGAGTTCGCCAGCGAGATGGTCGTGAAGGCGACGCTCGCGAAGCTGCGCATCGCGGAGGTCCCGACCACGCTCGCACGCGACGGCCGCAGCCGGCCGCCGCATCTCCGGAGCTGGCGCGACGGCTGGCGCCACCTGCGCTTCCTGCTCATGTACAGCCCGCGCTGGCTCTTCCTGCTGCCGGGACTCTGCTGCATGCTGCTCGGCATCGTCATCGATTGCTGGCTGCTTCCCGGACCCAAGGCCATCCACGGAGTGTCCTTCGACATCCATACCTTGCTCTTCGCCTCCGGGCTCCTGGTCGTCGGCTACCAGGCCATCGTCTTTGGCGTCCTCACGAAGGTCTTCGCCCTCACCGAGGGGCTCCTGCCGGAGGATCCTCAGCTCACCAAAATCTTCCGCTACATCACGCTCGAGGTCGGCTTGATCGTCGGCGCCCTCGTCATGCTGCTGGGTTTGGCGTCCGCGATCGGCGCGGTGGCGGTCTGGAAATCCCACGAGTTCGGGCTGCTCCAGCCGCAGCAGACCATGCGGCTCTTCATTCCCGCCGTGACCGCGGTCATCCTGGGCAGCCAGACAATCCTCGCCAGTTTCTTCCTGAGCATCCTGGGACTGAAGCGCCGCTGACCTCGGTCGACTTTTGGCGTCAATCGATCGCTCCTCTCCCCATGAAAAACCACGGCCCGAAGACCAACCTCGGCCTGCCCGGATGGCGCTCCCATCTTCCCTCGCTCTGGGCGCTAATCCCGATTGTTGCGGGACTCTGTTTTTGCGAGGTGCTCTACGAAGTCGCCTCCGATCACAACCTGTGGTTCGACTGGGTCCGCTGGCGCTGGTCGCCCTGGTGGCCCTTTTACAACGACCTCGCTGTCACGCTCGATCATTTCAAAGCCGCCGACCACGGACTGGATCCGCTCGCTGATCCGCAG
>CALFNJ010000676.1 GCA_937902865.1 uncultured Opitutaceae bacterium | reverse complement strand
CAGGTCGACGACATGTTCAGCCCGCGCCGCAGCCTCGCCTGGCTCACGGATCTCGGCCACGCCCCGCAGCATATCCGGGAGCGCATCCGCGAGGCCGATGTCCTCGTCGTGGAGGCCAACCACTGCCCCGAGATGCTCAAGGCCGACGTGAAGCGCCCGTGGTCGGTGAAGCAGCGCATCAGCGGCCGGCACGGCCATCTTTCCAACGAGGCCGCGCGCGAGCTCCTCGCCTCCGTCGCCAACCCGCGCTGGCAGCGGGTCTTCCTCGCCCACCTCAGCCGCGACTGCAACAGCCCCGCCGCCGTCGAGGCCGCCCTCGCCACTCTCGGCCTCCCCCTCTCCGTCGTCGCCCCCGGCGAAAGCACGTCCTTCTACGATTTCGTCTGAGCGCTCCCCGCTCGGGCCGGCGAAACGTTCGATCAATTGGTTCCGCCCGAAGCAGGGTTCGCGATCCGGCTGAGGATCGCCTGGCGCGACTGCGGAGAATGGATCGCCTCGGCATTTTGCCGCGCCAGCTCCGGGTACTTCCGGGCGAGGATGCTCGCGAGCGCATAAAGTGCACCGTCCCGCGACGTCATCTCCACCGGCAAATTCTGGGTCCACGTCGATGCCCCGGAGGGATTGCTCTGCGCCCAGACCGCCACGGTCTGGAGCAGCAGAGTCGTCCGCCGTTCGCTGTCCGGCAAAGCGGCGATCTGCGCGCTCGCCTGGGTGGGATTCAGACCGGCCCAGGTGTTGGTGATTTTTATGAGCGCCTCTTCCCGGGCGGCATTTTCCGGCAAATCCATCACGAGTTTGAACGCGAGCTGTGGGTCGGTCTTGGCCACGCCCTGCGCCACGGCCGGGGTGATTTGATTGGTCAGCGCAGCATCGTTGATTTGCGCCAGATATTGCAGGGAATCCAGCGGCTGGAACGCGGCCCACTTTGACAGCAGGGTCTGAAACGCCGTGGTGCGCGCGTCGCTGGCCGGCAGCGCTTGGACGAGCGGCAGCCATGCTTCCGGGTTGAACGGGTTGCTCCGCGGACTGGCGACGCTGAAAATGATCTGGCTTTGCGCCTCGACGGATTGGTTCCGCAGCCATTGCCGGGCGGCGTCCGCATCATAGACCATCCACGCGCTGGCGGCGGAAACCCGCAGGAGATTGGCCGTCTCATCGGTGTTCGGCTTCGCCATCATGGCTTCCATCGTCCTTTGCGGATCAACCGAGCTCGCCGTGTCCACGATCGCCATGGCGAGCCGGGTGGAAAGCGGGGACAGCACGGCGGGGTTGTCGGTCACCCAGCGGAGGGCGGCCACCGGATCATTCCGGGCCCAGGTGCGGCCCAGGGAGGAAAGGCTCGATTCCAGCAGCCCGCCGGTCTCGACCAGGTTCATGGCCGACTTCACCGCACCCTCGGCATCGATCTCCATCCAGGCTTCATACAGCAGCCCGCTGACAGCACGCGACGCCGGCAGATCCAATTTCCCGAAAGCCGCCAGCGCCGCGTCGCGATCCACCGCCACAAGCTTGGCCAGCGCCAATCCCATCGCGTTGTAACGGTTCATCGACGCCGGCAGGCTCTGTGCCCAGGCCAGCGCGGCCGATGGGTCGTAGGCCGCCCACCCCGAGGCCAGCGCCCCGATGGCAGCCACCTGCTCCGCCGTGCCCAAGCGGGAGAAATAATCGGTGGCTCCCTGGGGATCGACTTCCGCCCAGCGCTGAAACAGCGCGTTGCCGAGCAAACGTCTTTCCGCCGGGGAGAGCGGGAGCGCCGCCATCGCTTCATAGAGCGCACCGAATTTCCCCACCTCGATCCGGCCAACGATCTCGGCGATCAGGCGCGCGCGCTCCGACAGTTTTTTGGTCGCGACCGCTCCCTGCAGGGCGCGGGCAGTGTCCGCCACGCTTGCGGTCGATGCCGCACTCACGCCGGCCGGTGTCGCGGCTGCGGCCCGTCGGTCCGCCTCATGGTCGTTCCTTTCTTTGCTCAATTTCACGAGGGCCGTTTTCGCCTGCCTCGCCTCATGGCCTTCATAAACGGCGGCTCCCGTGGCGAACAGGGCGACAAGGCCGATCAGGCCGAGGGTGGTTTTGGTCGAGCTCATAAAAATCAAATAGGCCAATCCCGACGAGCCGGTGGCGCCGAGACCCGCCGCGGTCCCGAGAGCCGTGCTCGTTACGGTCGCGCCCAGGCCCGCGGGAGCCGCCATCACGCCTTGGTTGGCCAGCGCGAGACCCAGGGCCGCGGCCGTGGAGGTGATTCCGCGACGCTCGAGCAGCGGCCGCATTTTCTCCAAGGCGCGATCCACCCGCTTTCTCGCGGCCTCCTCCGACAAGTGCAGCGCCTCTCCCATCTCCGCGAATGACCGATTCTTGAAAAACCGCAGCAGAACCGCCGCTCGGTCCGTCTCCGTGAGATCGCAGAGCACCGCATCGATCACGGAATCAAGTTTCTCCCAGTCGGCGATTGCCGCGGGATCCATCGAGGCACCCTCGATCATCTGAGCGACCCGCTCCCGCGCTTCGCGGCGCGCCTCCCGGCGGATGACATTCGTCGCCGCGTAACGCGTGCTGAGATAAAGCCATCCCACCAGGTCGTCCCGCCGGGCCAGCCAGGCGGCCTTGCCCGCCAGGGCGATGAACACCGCCTGCGTGATGTCTTCCGCGCGATGGGCATTCCGGCTCTGGCGGAGGGCCGCGGCATAGACCAGATCGACATGCCGCCGCACCAATTCCGCGAACGCCTCCTGCGAGGAATCTTCGGCGTAGCAGCGAAGGAGTTCAGCGTCATCTTTCATCAGTCTCCGCTTATACCAGCCACCCCAGGCAAAACCGGACATAATTTCCCGTCCCCTCCTCCGCAAAAGAGATCACCACGAAAAACACGAACCACACGAAATACCCGATCCGTCGGAAATGAGGTGCCCACGGAACACACGGACGACACGGAATTCAGACCTCCTGGTTTCGGTGTATTCTGTGTGTTCCGTGGGCCAATTTCCGAGTGATCGGTTTTCGTGTGCTTCGTGTTTTTCGTGGTGACCTTCTGAAATCCGCGTTCGCACATTCGTAACGTTTTCGTCGTGGCGTGCGCTGAATTGGTGCTTCAACCTGACTCCGTGTCTTCCGCCGACTCCTTCCGCCGTACCAAGATCATCTTCACGCTAGGCCCGGCTTCCGAAAGCGACGAAATGCTCGAGCACATGATCCGCGGCGGCGCGGATGTCGCCCGGCTCAACATGGCCCACGCCAAGCACGACTGGGTCCGCTCCGTCGTCCGGCGCATCCGGGAGATCTCCGCCCGCGTCGGACGCGACATCGCGATCATGATGGACATCAAGGGTCCGGAGATCCGCACCGGCGACGTCGCCGCCCCGATCGAGCTCAAGCCAGGCGAGATCTTCGACTTCACCGTGCGGCCTGACGCCCCCGCCGCCATGGGCGTGGAGGAGATCCGCTCGGTCAACGTGAACTACCGCGATCTCGTCAATGACATCGCGGTCGGCGATACCGTCCTCGTCGACAACGGCCTCATCCGCCTCGAGGTGCTCGAAAAGAACGACACGCGCATCCGCTGCCGCGTGCTCATCCCCGGCCAGCTCTCTTCCCGTCGCCACATCAACCTCCCCGGCGTGAAGGTAAATTTGCCCGCGTTCACCGAGAAGGACCGGGCCGACGCGCTGGTCGGACTCGAGGAAGGCATCGATTTTCTCGCGCTGTCATTCGTCCGCGAGGCGGCCGACGTGCGCAAGTTGCGGGATTTTCTCACTGCGCGGAATTCCAAGGTGCGGATCATCGCCAAGATCGAGGACCAGTCCGCGATCGACAATCTCGACGAGATCGTCACCGCCTGCGACTCCCTCATGGTCGCGCGCGGCGATCTCGGCATCGAATGCCCGTTCGAGGACCTGCCCGTCATCCAGCGCCGCGCGGTCAACGCCTGCCTCTCCCAAGGGAAGCCCGTGATCATCGCCACGCACATGCTCGAGAGCATGATCTCGCAGCCGGTGCCGACGCGCGCGGAGATCACCGACGTCGCGAATGCCGTCTACGAGCTTTCCGACTGCGTCATGCTTTCCGGCGAGACCACCGTCGGGAAGTACCCGCTCGAGTGCGTGCAGATGCTCGACAAGATCTCCCGCCGCATCGAGCGCGAGGACCAGCCCGACGTCCGCCCGGTGGCGGTCTTCACCGACGAACGCATGAAAGTGCTGCACTCCGCCGTGGTCCTCGCGAACGAGCTGCCGCACTCGAAGCTGCTGACGTTCACCCGCCACGGCTTCATGGCGCACGGCCTCGCCGCGCTGCGTCCGATGCACTCGCCGATCTTCACCTTCACGCCCTCCCCCGAGGTCTTCCGCCAGCTGCGCCTCCTCCGCGCCGTCGAGCCGTTTCTCATGCCGTTCTCCCCGGAGCCCGACACCACGATCGAGAATGCCATCGGCCGCCTGAAGCTCGCCGGCGTCATCGCCCCCGGCGACAAGCTGATCGTCGCCACCGACATCGTCTCCCAGGACCGCCTCGTCGACAGCGTCCAGCTCCGCACCGTGCGCTGACCCGGAAGAGTCACCACGAAATACACGAACCACACGAAATATCCGATCCGGCGGAATGAGGTGCCCACGGAACACACAGAACACACCGAAATCAGAAGGTCTGAATTCCGTGTCGTCCGTGTGTTCCGTGGGCCAAATTTCCGAAAGCTCGGTTTTCGTGTGCTTCGTGTTTTTCGTGGTGAAAGTTTCTTTCTGATTTCCGGGGTTCCAGATTAGCTCCTTGCGATGCGCTTCTGGGATTTTCTGCAGCTCGGCGTGCGCCACATCTGGACGGGCTACGATCACCTGCTGTTTCTCTTTGGCCTGCTCGTGGTCTGCCGGAGCTTTCGCTCGGTCGTGATCATCATCTCGTGCTTCACCGTCGCGCATTCGGTGACGCTCGCGCTCGTCACGCTCGGCGCCGTCCACCTGCCGGCAAATCTGGTCGAGCCACTGATCGCTGCCTCGATCCTGTTCGTCGGCGTGGAGAATCTCGTCCGTCGCGGCGCGGAGCCGAAGGGGCGCGGCGCCGTGGCCTTCGGCTTCGGGCTCATCCACGGCTTCGGCTTCGCCAACGTGCTGCGCGATCTCGGCGTCGGCGCTTCGGGCTCCGGCGTCGCCGTTCCGCTGCTCGGCTTCAACCTCGGCGTCGAGCTCGGCCAGATCGCCGTCGCCGCGATCGCGCTTCCGCTCCTCTGGCAGCTGCGCCGGTTGCCTGCGTTCACCCGTTTCGGCGTGCCGATTCTCTCCGGCATCGTCGCCGCCATCGGGCTATATTGGCTGCTGGAACGCACGGTGCTCGGCTGATCGAGGTGGAACGCGTTGTCCCTAACGCGTTGTTGGCTCCGTCCACGAGAAATCGCCAGCAGACCGAACAACGCGTTAGGGACAACGCGTTCCACCTTATCCGACCTCTGCGCGAGACCTTCCGACCCGCCTTCCGACTGGTTTCCCCCCGCAACCATCCCCGCCACCAAACGTCGAGCCTGCTGACCCGTGACCGCATCGAGCACCTACCCCCTTTCCTCGCGGTCCGCGTTTCCCGGATGGCCGGTCTGGATGCTCATGGTCGCGTGGCTGTGCGCCAACAGTCCGCAGGAGATGACGCTCCGTTTTGTGACTTGGACAAAAGACGCCCGCTCTTTTTCGCACCAGGAGCGACTCAAGGCGGAAGTCGCCGCATTGCTCTCCGGCCAGAAAAGCGAAACGCCTCAGCTCGCCACCACGCCCGCCGCTCCTCGACCAGCGGCCGCGCCCATCGTGGTCGAGACGGTGCTGAAGAAGATCGATTTTCATCCCGCGTTCTCGCTGCGGATTTTTCCTCCGACAGCGCAGAGCTGGCGTCAGGGTGAAAAACCCGGACAGAAACTTGCTTCGATTCGGATCGAGCCCCCGGTGCCGCCGCCGCGCGCGGGCCTGAGCTGATCCCAGCTGTCTCCTGCGCGCCTCGGTCCGCCGATTCGCCGGATTCAGCCGTCTGCGCTCCGCTCCGCTTTTTGCTCGATCCCTGTCCCTCCGCGATCGCGGAGAAACCAGGACGACGATCCTCCCGACGGAGCGCTGTTCGCGAGCTGCGAAGGCTTTGTCCTGCGCAGGCAATCCCCCCTCGAATTTCCAGTTCACCTTTTTGTTTTCCTTCATGCCCTTTTCTCCTTTTTCCCGCGCCCGGTCGGACTCTCTGAGCCGAGCCGTCATCGCGCTTTTCGCGGCGGCCTCATTTCCCGTCGCGGGCCTTGCCCAGACGGTCGTCACCCCTCCACCCGACACCACCGCCACGCCGATGAGCGAGGTCGTGGTTTACGGACGCGAAACGCATCTCATCGGCGAGGCCGAGGCCGCCTCCCAGGGCGTGATCGGCGCCGCGGAGTTGCAGGCCCGACCTTTCCTCCGTCGCGGCGAACTGCTCGAGGTCGTGCCCGGCGTGGTCATCACGCAGCATTCCGGCAGCGGGAAGGCCAACCAGTATTTCCTCCGCGGCTTCAACCTCGACCACGGCACGGATTTCGCCGTCACCGTCGATGGCCTGCCGGTCAACATGCGCAGCCACGCGCACGGCCAGGGTTACTCCGATCTCAATTTCATCATCCCCGAGCTCGTCCAGAGCATCTCCTACGAGAAAGGCGCGTACTCCGCCGAGAACGGCGATTTCTCCGCCGCGGGCGCGGCGCAGTTCCACCTCGTCGATTCGCTGCCGCACAATTTCGCGAAGCTGGAGGTCGGCGACTACGACTACCTGCGGGCCGTGGTCGCTGGCACCGTGCGGCAGCACGGCAGCGCCACCACGCTGGGAGTCGAGGCGTTCTACGACGACGGCCCGTGGGACCTCGCGGAGGACTCCCGCCGCGTCAACGGCTTTGTCCGCCACACCTGGACCGCGGGTGCGGGCGATGCCTCGCTCACGCTGCTCGGCTATCATGGCGAGTGGCGCTCGACCGATCAGGTCCCCCAGCGCGCCATCACCAGCGGCATGATCTCGCCGTTCGGTGCGATCGATCCCACCGACGGCGGCGACAGCGATCGCGCGAGCCTGTCGTTCGACTGGCACCGGGAGCAGGGCGACGCTTCCGTGCGCCTGAATGTCTACGCGCTCTACTACCGGCTGAATCTTTTTTCCGATTTCACCTATTTCCTCGATGACCCGGTCCACGGCGACCAGTTCGCCCAGCACGATCGGCGCGGGGTTTTCGGCGGATCGTTCGAGTACCAGGACACGCACTCGCTCAACGGACGCAAAGCCACGTTCACCTTCGGGCTCCAAACGCGCGGGGACGCCATCGATCTCGCCCTCGATCACACGGAGGCCCGCCAGACGCTCGGCGTCGTGCGCGCCGATACGGTGAAAGAAACCAGCATCGGTGCGTACGTGAAGGAGGAGATCGCCTTCACCGATCACTTCCGTGCCACCGCCGGCCTGCGGGCCGATGGCTATCACTTCGACGTTGCGAGCGACAATCCCGTCAACAGCGGCACGCGCGACGCCGGCCTCGCGAGCCCGAAGCTGAGCCTCGTCTTTGGTCCCTGGGACAAGACCGAGCTCTACGTGAGCGGCGGCTATGGCTTTCACAGCAACGACGCCCGCGGCGTGACCACACACGTCAACCCCGCCGATGGCGTCACCGCCGTCACCCCCGCCTCGCCGCTCGTCCGCGCCCGCAACGTCGAGGTCGGCGTGCGCACCGCCGCCGCCCACGGACTCGTCAGCACCCTCTCGCTCTGGATGCTCGATCTCGATTCCGAGCTCGTCTTCGCCGGGGACGCGGGCGCCACCGAGCCGAGCAGTCCCACGCGGCGCTACGGTGTGGAGCTTTCCAATTTCTATCGCCCGCTGACGTGGCTCGCGATCGATGGCGACCTCGCCTTCACGCACGCCCGTTTCCGGGAGGATGCCGGCGACGCTCCGAACACCGGCCGCTACATTCCCAACTCGATCGACACGACGATCACCGGCGGCGTCGTGGCCGACCTGCCGCACGGCTGGAAGCTCGCGCTGCGCGGCCGCTATTTCGGCCCGCAGCCGCTGATCGAGGACAACTCCGTCATCGGACCGTCCTCGCTCACGTTCAACGCGCGCCTCGGCTGGCACAACCAGGACTGGGAGATCGCCCTCGACGTGCTCAATCTCTTCGACCGCGCGAGCAATGACATCGCCTACGACTACGAGTCCCAGCTCCGCGGCGAACCCGCGCCCGTCGACGACATCCACCTCCACCCCGCCGAGCCCCGCCAATTCCGCCTCGGCGTTACGCGAAGATTTTAAAAACAGCTTTCACCACGAAAAACACGAAGCACACGAAATATCCGATCCGTCGGAATGAGGTCCCCACGGAACACACAGAACACACCGAAATCAGAAGGTCTGAATTCCGTGTCATCCGTGTGTTCCGTGGGCCAAATCTCCGAGAGATCGATGTAGAATCAGGGTGCTGCCTCCGAAAGGTGGAACGCGTTGTCCCCAACGCGTTGAAATCGCTGTCCACGAAAAATCGCCGACGGAGCCAACAACGCGTTAGGGACAACGCGTTCCACCTTTCGGCTCTGCCATAAGCCGGCCTTTCTCTGTGCCTTCGTGCCTTTGTGTTTAATCTCCGAGGCCGGGATGAACTTGCTCTCGGTCGACCGGTGGCTTTCGTTCCCGCCGTCATGTTCCGCCGGTTCTCCCTCGTCCTGACGCTTGCCGCGTGGCTGCTCGCCACGGGGAGCCAATGGGACCTGGCGCAGACCTTCGCGTGGGGACGAATGATCGCGACGTATTCGCAGTCGATGTCCGTCGTGCAGGCCGTGCAGAAAACCTTCGAGGGCGAGATGTGCGCGGTCTGCGCCGTCGTCCAGGATGCGAAGCAGAACCAGACTCCGGACGGCACGCCCGCGCCGGAGGGTAAACTGACCGGCAAGATTTTCTTCGTGAGCGCACCTGTCGCTCCCTGGATCGGTTCGCCCGCGCCCCAGTGCGCCGGCCTCGCTCCCGCCCTGTCCACGCCGTCGAGCGCGGACCGCGGCGCCCCGCCCAGCCCGCCGCCGCGCGCGCTGGCCTAAGCTCCGCCGCTTCCGGCACCTCCCTGCTCGTAGGGCGGGTCTCAGACCCGCCCTACTTAACGTAGCTCAAAGGGAAGGTGTTGCAGGAAAAGGAAGACGCCGCCCACGGCGTCTCCTGTGCACGTCCTATCCGCACGGCGGATTTATCCGGCTTTCGCCGCGTCGCTGCCTGCCCGCGCGCGTTCGGTGCTTCCCGCCATTCCTCCAGATCCTGCTCCATGAAAATTTTCTCCTCTCTCCTCCTTTCCCTCTCCTCCGCAACCGCACTCTCGCTCTCCGCGCAAGTGCTTCCGGCGCCGGCCGCGTCCGCGAGCCCTGCCGCCGCGTCCGCTCCCACGCCGCTCGATCCCTTCGCGGTCAGCGCCGGCCGCGCCGCGTATCCCGCACCCACGCTGCTCACGCGGCCCGTGCTGCCCACGACCGCATCGATCGATGCCGGCCGCATCGCCGAGACCGTCAACGTCGTCGACACCGAGGATGCCGTGAAATACCTGCCGAGCCTTTTCCTCCGCAAGCGCAACGCCGGCGACACGCAGGCGGTCCTGGCCACGCGCACCTGGGGCGTCAGCTCGAGCGCGCGCAGCCTCGTCTTCGCCGACGGCGTGCCGCTCAACGCGCTCATCGCCAACCACAACACTCTCGGCGCGCCGCGCTGGGGGATCGTCGCTCCTGCCGAGATCGAGCGCATCGACGTGATGTATGGCCCTTTCTCCGCCGCCTATGCCGGAAACTCCATGGGCGCCGTCGTCGAGATCACCACGCGTTTGCCCGAAAGGCCCGAAGCCTCGCTCGCGCAGACGATGGCGTGGCAGAGCTTCAGCCTCTACGACACGCGCAACACCTACCGCACCGCGCAAACCGCCGCCACCGCCGGCGGCCGCACCGGCGCGCTCTCGGTCTGGGCCAGCGGCAACTATCAGGACAGCCACAGTCAGCCGCTCAGCTTCGTCACCAGCGGCACGTTCCCCGCCGGCACCACCGGCGGCTATGCCGCGAACAACAAGCTCGGCGCGCCAGCCAACCTCCTCGGCGCCGGCGGTCTCCTGCACACGCGCATGGCCAACGCCAAGTTCAAGGCCGCCTACGAGCTCACGCCGTCGCTCCGCGCCGCCTATACGTTCGGCTTCTGGCGCAACGACGCCGATTCCACCGTCGCCACCTATCTCCGTGATGCCGCCGGCCAGCCGACGTTCGCCGGCCAGTCCGGATTCGCGAGCGGCACTTCCGTGCTACGACAGGAGCACTCGTCGCACAGCCTGTCGCTGCGCACCAACACCAGGGGCCGCTGGGATTTCGAGGCCGTCGCCTCGCTTTATCGCATGGACCGCGACGATCAGCGTTCGCCACTCACGGCGTCCGCCACCGGCACGAGTTTCAGCCCGGCCGGCCGGATCGCTTCCCTCGGTGGCACGGGCTGGGCCACGCTCGATCTGAAGGGTCTCTGGCGCTCCGGCTCCGTCGCCGACAGCACGCACGTCGTCAGCTTCGGCGCGCACGATGATCGCTATCATCTCTCCAATCCCACCTTCAACACGCCCGACTGGCAGAGCGGCGCGCCCGTCACGACCGTCGCCACCGAGGGCGACGGCAAGACACGCACGCAGGCGCTCTGGGCGCAGGACGCCTGGCAGCTGACGCCCGAGCTCAAACTCACCACCGGCGTTCGCTATGAGGAATGGCGCGCCTACGATGGCTACAACGCCAACGGCGCCACCGTCGTGCGCCAACCCGGGCTCGCGGCCGCCCGCTTTTCGCCCAAGGCGATTCTCGCCTGGACGCCGACCGGCTCTTCCTGGTCCGTCACCGCGTCGCTCGGCCGCGCCTACCGCTTCGCCACGGCGTCGGAACTGTACCAGCTCGTGTCGACCGGCCCGACGTTCACGTCTCCCAATCCGAATCTGAAGCCTGACAACGTCCTCGCCGCCGAGCTGCGATTTGAGCGCCGCTTCGACCACGGCCGGGCGCGGCTGAGCCTGTTTCAGGACAACGTGCACGACGCGATCATCTCGCAGTTCCAGCCGCTCGTGCCGGGTTCGCCGACGCTCTACTCCTATCTTTCCAACGTCGACCACGTCCGCGCCCGCGGCGCCGAGCTGGTGCTCGAGCGCGAAAACCTCCTCGACCGCAGCCTGGATTTTTCCGGGAGTGTCACCTGGCTCGACGCCCGCACGCTCGCGCTCTCCGGCCAGGCCAGCGCCACCGCGCCCGCCGGCAGCGCGATCGGGAAGCGCCTGCCGAACATCCCTGATTGGCGTGCTGCGTTCACCCTCACCTACCGGCCGAACTCCCGGTGGGCGCTGACGCTCGCCGGCCGGTACAGCGGCCTGATGTTCACCACGCTCGATGATGCCGACATCAACCCGAATACTTATCAGGGCTTCGCCGCCTGGTTCGTCGCCGACGCCCACGCCACCGTCCGCCTCAACGATCGCTGGTCCGCCGACGTCGGCGCCGACAATCTCCTCAACCGAAAATACTTCCTCTTCCATCCTTTCCCCCAGCGCACGTTCCTCCTCGGTCTGAAATACCGACTCTGAAATCCAAACCGAACATCCAACATTCAACGTTCAACATCGAACGTCCAACTCGAGCCCTGCAATGATCGGGCGTTGAACGTTGGACGTTGAGTGTTGGACGTTGAACGTTGGGTCTTAAAATCCGACTTCCAGGTTGCCTCTTCGCCCCTCGTTTTCATCTTACTCCCTCGCCATGCGCCGCCTTGCCGCCCTCCTCCTGATGCTCTGGGCCTGTGTGCTTGCCCCGGTGCTGCCGCTCGTGGCCGCGCAGCCCGAGGAGCCGGCCGTGTGCGGCTGCTGCAAGGGCGGCCCCTGCCAGCACAATGCGTGTCCCATCCCCGCCGCGCCGGGTTCGCTGCTTTGTCCGGTCGAAGCCTCGGTTCGCCTGGCGCCGGTTTCCGCCCGCCGCGGCGAGGCCGCCGTCCGCCGTCAGTTGAAGGGAACCTGCTTCGTCCAAGACGACGCCGACGTCCTCAAACTTTCCCGCACCTCGACCTGGCCCGAACAGACCCAGATCGGCGCGGGCGCCGCGGCGGCCGTGCCGCTGTTCACCGCCCATTGCAGCCGCTTGATTTGAGACGCCGGGCCCGTGGTGTGTCCGAACGGGGCGTTTGAACTCGAGGCGTTTTCTCCGGTTCATGTCCCACCCGCAGCAAGTCAGTCCAGTCGTTCCTCCCTCAAATTTTCCTTTTCCCATGAAATCCTTTTTCTCCGTCTCCTTCACCAAAGCTCTGTCCGCATTCGCCCTCGGCGCCGCTCTCGCGCTGCCCGTCCGCGCGGCCGACGAGCATGCCGGCCATGATCACGATCACGGCGCGGCGGCCGCCGCGCCGACCGCCGGCGGTCAGCTCGTTCCGGTCGACGCCAAGACCGACGCCGCGTGGCTCGCGAAAGCCCGCGCCGCCTATCCGATGGAAACCTGCGCCGTCTCCGACGAAAAGCTCGGCGGCAGCATGGGGCCCGCGCCGGAGTTCATCTACCGCGAGGCCGGCCAACCCGACCAGCTCGTGCGCTTCTGCTGCAAGTCCTGCGTCGCCGATTTCACGAAGGATCCGGTCAAGTACCTCAAGGTGATCACCGACGCCACGGCCGCCAAAGCCAAGGCGCCGGCGACCGGCAAATAATCCAGACGGGCAGGACAGGACTCGATCCCCGGAAGAGCCGCGCATAGCCGCGAAGGTCGCAACGTAGGGCAGGTCTTCGACCTGCCCGGGTGGGTCAAAGACCCGCCCTACTTCGATCTTTCGCGCTCTTTACGGGTTCGCCTGAGTCCGGATCGTTTCCGTCCTTGCCCCACCTCCATGACTCCTTTTCTCCGCTTCTCCCTGCCCGTGTGCGGACTGACGCTGCTCGCCGGCTGCACGACCAGCGCGCCGACCGCCGCGTTGCCGGACGTGCAGTCGAAATTGCAGGCCCGCGCCGGTGTCCAGGCCACATGGCCGCTCACCGACGATGAGCGCGCGCAGGCCGACGCCTCCGTCCGCGACCTGCTCGGCCACGACCTGACCGTCGCCAGCACCATCCAGATCGCGCTGCTGAACAACCGGAGCCTGCGCGCCACGTTCGAGGAGCTGGGACTCTCCCAGGCCGCCCTCGCCGCCGCCGCGCGCCTGCCGAATCCGACGCTCTCCGCCAGTGTGCGCTGGCCGCAGGATCCGCCGCGCGGCCCCAACGCCGAGTTTGGCCTCACCGCGCCCTTGCTCGATTCCCTCCTGCTGCCGCTGCGCCAGCGCCTGGCTCAGGAGCGGCTTGGACAAGTCCAGCAGCGCATCGTCCACGAGGTTCTGAGTTTGATCGCGGACGTGAAGCTCGCCGCGTACGACGTGCTTGCGCGCCAGGAACTGCGAGCGAGTGTCGCCACCGCCGCCGATCTCGGCGCCGCGGCCGACGAACTCGCCCAGCGCCAGTTCGACGCCGGCAACACGGCCAGCCTGGACCGCCTGCAGGCGCAGGCCGCGGCGCAGCAAAGCCGGTTGGAACTGCTGCGCGCCGACGCCGACCTCAACGCCGCCCGGGAACAGCTCAACCGGCTGCTCGGTTTAAGCGGGGCGCAGATCGGCTGGCGTCTGACCGGCGGATTGCCCGCGCTGCCGGACGAGCGGCCGCTGCCGAGCAACCTGGAGTCCCTCGCGCTCGATCAGCGGCTCGATCTCGCCGCCGCGCGACAAGAGGCCGTCATCGCGAAAAGCGCGCTCGATCTCCGCCGCAAAACCCGCCTCCTGCCCGGCACGGTCGACGCCGGGGTCGACACCGAACGCGACAGCGGCGGCGGACGGGTGACCGGCCCGCGGCTGGAATTGCAGGTGCCGCTGTTCGACCGGGGCCAGGCCGATGTTGCCCGCCTCGAAGCGCAATGGCGCCAGGCCGAGGATCGCGCCGAGGCGCTGGCGGCGGACATCGGTTCGGAAGTCCGCACCGCCCGCGACGCCTTGACTGTCGCTCGTCAGGCGGCCGGGTTTTTCCAGGAGACGCTGCTGCCCCAGCGCCAGCTCCTCCTGCGCGAGACGCTGCTGCAGTACAATGCGATGCAGCGCAGTCCCTACGACGTCCTCCGCGCCCGCGAACAGCAGCAGTCTGCCGAACGCGGCGCGATCGAAGCCCGTCGCGACTACTGGCTCGCCCGCACCCGTCTCGAACGTGCCCTCGGCGCCCCGCTGCCGTAAGGTGGAACGCGTTGTCCCTAACGTGTTTTTAGCTCCGTCCACATCAAACGCAGACAACGTCTCTCAACGCGTTCCACCTCCAGCCCTTTTTCTCCATGTCCTCTTCCCCTTTTTCCGCTCTCAATCGCCGCGACTTTCTCACGCTCGCCGGCGGCGCCGCGCTCCTCGCTCCGTCGGCGCGGCTGATCTCCGCCGAAGCCGGCGCCAGCTCCACTCGTCCGACCAGCAACGGCACCACCGCTCCGTTCGTTCCCGCCGGTGGTTCCGGTTCACTCGGCTACCAGCCCGTGATCACACCGAATGGCGCCACGCTGCCGTGGAAGCTCGTCGACGGCGTGAAGGTCTTTCATCTCGTCGCCGAACCGGTGACGCATGAGTTCGCGCCCGGCCTGGTCGCGGAGTGCTGGGGCTACAACGGACGCGTCCACGGACCGACGCTCGAAGCCGTCGAGGGCGACCGCGTGCGCATCTACGTCACGAACCGCCTTACCGCCCCGACCACGATCCACTGGCACGGCGTGCTGCTGCCGAGCGGGATGGACGGCGTCGCGGGCGTTTCCCAGAAGTCCATCGCGCCCGGCGAGACGTTCAAATACGAGTTCACCCTGCGGCAGCACGGGACGCTGATGTACCATTCGCATCACGATGAGATGACGCAGATGCAGCTCGGCATGATGGGCCTGTTCGTGATCCACCCGAAGAATCCGACCCAACCACCGCCCGCGCGCGACTACGCGCTCCTGCTCAGCGAATGGAAGATCGAGGTCGGCGCGCGCCGGCCGGATCCGAACGAGATGACGGACTTCAACGTCTTCACGATGAACGCGCGCTGCTTCCCCGGCACGCAGGCCCTGGTCGCCCGCCGCGGCGAGCGCGTGCGCATCCGCCTCGGCAACCTCAGCTCGATGAGCCACCACTCGATCCATCTGCACGGTTATCAGTTCAAGATCGTGGCCACCGACGGCGGCGAGATTCCGGAATCTGGGCAGTGGCCCGCCATCACCGTGCACGTCCCCACCGGCAGCACGCGCACGATCGAGTTCACCGCGAACGAGCCCGGCGACTGGGTCATGCACTGTCACATGCTCCACCACGGCATGACGCAGATGGGCCACGGCGCCGGCAATCTCGTGGGCGTCGATTTCTCCGGCCTCCGGGAAAAAATCCGTCCGCTCGTTCCCGGCTTCATGCCGATGGGCGCGACCGGCATGGGCGAGATGGGCACGATGGGCATGGCCAATCCGGCGAACTCGCTGCCCATGATCGCCACGCCCGGCCAGCACGACGCGATCACGATGGGCGGCATGTTCACGATCCTGAAGGTCCGCGACGAACTCCCTGCCGACGGCTCCGAGCCCGGCTGGTACTCCTCGCCTCCCGGCACGCTCGCCTCGCCCGCGGCCGAGGAAGAATTGAAACGCGATGGCGTCGCCCTCGCCGCCGCCGCCGCGCAAGCGAGCGCACGCACCGGCGTGGCCGTCGAACTCTGCGATCCAAGCCAAACCGCAGGGCAGGCCGCCGCCAAACCGCAGCCCACCGCGCGCGTGAAACTGAGCCCAGGCTAATTGTAGCAGCCGCCGTGAGGCGGCTGGGTTCGGCGGTTCATCCCTCGGGGATCAAGACCTGACTGGTTCCGCGGGGGGCAGCGCGAAACAGCGGCCTCACGGCCGCTGCTCTTGGATTTCTACTCGCTACTCGCTACTTCCAAGCCCTCATGAAGCATCCCGCCTATTTTCCCCGCGTTTACCTCATCCGCCACGGGCAGACCGAATGGTCGCTCAGCGGACAGCATACGGGCACGACGGATATTCCGCTGACCGCTCACGGTGTCGAGGAAGCGGCTCATCTCCAGACCCGGCTCGCGGGGATCACATTTGCCCATGTCCTGACCAGTCCGCGCCTGCGCGCGCGCCGGACCTGCGAACTCGCCGGGCTCGGCGCCTCCGCGCGAATCGAGGAGGAACTGCGCGAATGGGAGTACGGCGAGTACGAAGGCCTCACGAGCGCGCAGATCCAGGCGCGGCAGCCGGGCTGGAACGCGTACGTCGACGGCTTCCCCGGCGGCGAAACCCCCGACGCAGTGCTGGCGCGGGCCAGCCGTCTCGCCCAACGCCTCCGCTCGCTCGAGGGCAACGTCGCCGTATTTTCCCACGGCCATTTTCTGCGCATCCTGACCGTGGCATGGATCGGTTTTCCCATCACCGCGGTCCCCAGGTTCTCCCTCGCCACGACCTCGGTCGGAATCTTGGGCCACGAGCACAACCGCGCCGACCGTCCGGTCATCTCGCTCTGGAACGAAACCAAGGCCGCGATCCCCAAGGCCTGATCTGATCCCAGAGAACGGCCAACGGCCGAAAAAAATGGGAACGCGACCTCCCGGTCGCGTGGTGGGGCGCGTTATCCCTAACGCGCCGAAATCGTCGTCCGCGTTCGGCCACCGAATGAGCGAAGCGGCGCGTTAGGGATAACGCGCCCTACCCTTCCTGAGTTCCCATCGTTCAAGCCAGCGGCAAACGCAGCTCGAACACCGCTCCGCCACCTGACGCGTTGTGCTGCGTGATCCGGCCGCCGTGCGCCTCGACGATTACCCGCACCAGGCTCAACCCGAGACCCAGGCCGCGCTGCGAACGGCTGGAGTCACCACGGTAAAGTCTCTCCCAAATCCGACTCTGCTCCGTCGGCGGCACGCCCGGCCCGGTGTCGCTCACCGTCAGCACCGCCTCTTTTCCCGACCTCAGGCCGCCGTCTTCCGCCCTCAAACCTCCCGCCTCCAGCCTCACGCCTCTTTCCGCCTCCGCCACCGCCGCATGCACTTTCACACGGCCGCCGGCCGGCGTGTACTTCACCGCGTTATCGACGAGATTGGCGATCGCCTGACGGAGCCGCACGGCGTCGGCCTGCACGGGAACCGCGCCGGTCACCTCAACGTCCAGCAGCACCGGCTTCGTCTCGGCCACCTCCGTATAGAGATCCACGGCATCACGGGCCAGCACGCCGAGGTCAGCGGGCGCCTTGTCGAGCTTCAGCATGCCGGCCTCCGCTTCGGAAATTTCCATCAGCGCCCGCAGCAGGCGCAGCACGTCATCCGTCTGCTCCACGCATTCGGCGAGCGCCTCGCCCTGTGGACCGGAGCCGCCGGAAGACTGCAAGGCGATTTCCGCGGTGCCGCGCAGGCGCGTCAGCGGGGTGCGCAGGTCGTGCGCGACGTTGTCGAGGGCCTCGCGCATCGCGCGGAGCAGGCCGGCGTTTTTGTCGAGGACGGTGTTGAAGGCCCGCACCAGCTCCGCGATCTCGTCGTTGCGCGGCGGCGTCGGCACGCGGGTGTCGAGCGCGCCCGTGGCGGCGATGCGGCGCGCGGTGGCGATGACATTCCGCAGCGGACGCATCGCGCGGCGCGCGGTGAAAAAGCCCGCGCCGAAGCCGACGATCACCACCGCGCCGCCGATCCAGAGAAAGGTGTGCCGCAACGGCGCCAGGAGCACCGCGCGGCTGTCCGTGCTGCGCGCGACCTGCAGGAGGTGGCCGTCCGGCAGCACTTGCGCCGCCACCGCGAGGTCCTGCTCCTCGTCGCGCGGCACGCGCACGGTGTAATTCTGCTGCGGCGTCGCGCCACCCGAGATGTCGGGGACCGGCACGCGCTGCGTGTCCGCGGCGATCCAGTCGGACGGAATCCGCGCCCATTCCACCGTCCCGTTGCGATTCACGAGCTGGATGAACAAGGAGCGCACGTGCGCCGCCTGGCTGTCCTCCGAGTAACGCGAGTCCAGTCCATAGACGCCCGCGATCGCATAAATGCCCGCATACTGCCGCAGCCGGAGCTGCAGCGCCTCGGTGTCGCGCGCCACGAGCTGGCGCCCGAGGCTCCAGTAGAGCACCGCGAAGATCGCCGAGAAGCCGACCGTGAAGAGGACCGCGAACCAGAGGCTGAGCCGCAGGGCCAGCGACTCCTGCGCGCGATCAAGCGGTGGTTTTGAAGACATAGCCGACGCCGCGAAGGGTTTCGATGCGGGTTTTCTCCGGGTCCACCTTGCTGCGCAGGCGAGACATCAGCACGTCCACCACGTTGGTCTGCGGATCGAAGCTGTAGTCCCAGACGTGCTCGAGAATCATGGTCTTCGTCACCGGCCGGCCGGGATGCCGCAGCAAATATTCCAGCAGGGCGAACTCGCGCGGCTGCAGCTCCACGGCGCGGTCGCCGACCGTCACCGTGCGGGCGACGAGGTCGAGCGTCACGTCCCGCGCGGTCAGACGCGTCGCCTCCGGCGCGCGGCTGGCGCGGCGGATCAGCGCCTGCAGCCGGGCGGAGAGTTCGGCGAAGGCGAAGGGCTTGGTGAGATAGTCATCGCCGCCCGCCTGCAGGCCCTTGACGCGATCCTCCACGCTCGCGCGCGCGCTCAGGAAAAGCACCGGCAGCACGGCGTTGGCCGCACGCATGCGTTTCACGAGGCTGAGGCCGTCCAGGCCGGGCAGCATCACGTCGATGATCGCGGCGTCATAGGTGGTCGTGCCCGTCAGCGTGAGGCCGGTGTCGCCATCCGGCGCATGGTCCACGGCGTAGCCCTGCTCCTTCAGTCCCTTGACGACGAAGGAGGCGATCTTGGCGTCATCTTCCACGACAAGGATGCGCATGAGTGAAAAAGAAGTCTGCGGCGACCGCGCGGCGGGCGAAAGGAGAATATCGGAAAGTGGGCAAAGCCGCGCGAAGCGATGGATCGAAAGGTAGGGACGGGCGGCCCGCCCGTCCGGTTGGGCGCCGTCGACCCTCGATCCCCGGACCCGCGGGCCGCGCGTCCCTACCTTTCAAACCACCGGAATTTTCACCACAGAGGCACAGAGACACGGAGAGAAATCCCAAAAACCAATTTTCAAATGCCAAAGACTGGATTGGCCTCCGTGCCTCTGTGCCTCTGTGGTGAAATTCCGGGGATCGATTTCTGGGATGATAAGTTTTTGGCGGACGGAGCCGAGCCGGACGGGCGGGCCGCCCGTCCCTACCCTCGATCCTCGGAACCCTCGCGTGACGTCCTACCTTTATCGGAAAATAAAAAGCTCCGGACGTTGCCGCCCGGAGCCGTTGTGACAGAGGATACTGATTAGGAATTCGGCGCCGCGGCGGCGGCCGATTCGTCGACGACGACGAAATGGGAACCGGACTGGTTCCAGACGCGAAGCAGAGTCTTCTTCGTGTCGGACTTCTCGGTGAGCTTGATCGCGTCGCCGCTGTTGCGGACCGCCTGGCGGTTGATCTCCTGGATCACGTCGCCGGGCTGGAGGCCCGCGGTGGCGGCGGCGGAACTCGGGTCAACCTGCGTGACGAGCGCGCCGCGGATGCTGGCGGGAACGTCGAACTCGCGCCGCGCCTGCGAATCGAGATCGGCCACGCCTACCCCATTGAGGGTGCCCGAATCGTCGTCCGCATTGGCGGCGGCGGAGTTGTCGTTGTCCCGGTTCAGCCCGCGGTTGCGGTTGCCCCGAAAATTGCGGCCCTGCTGGGCGAGCACCTGCTCGGAGGGACGTTCCACGGTCGTGACGCTCAGCGTCAGGGTCTTGCCGTCGCGCATCACTTCCGTGTCGACCTTCTGGCCGGGCTGCACCTCGGCGACCGCGATCTTGAGATGGCGGGCGTCAGTGACGGGCTTGCCGTCGAACTTCG
>CALFNJ010000675.1 GCA_937902865.1 uncultured Opitutaceae bacterium | reverse complement strand
TGAGTGGCGTGTGCCGTAACGCGTGCAGTTTCGAGTCCTGTCCCGAGCATCAATCTGAGCGAATTTCCCTCGATCCGCATGATGCCATACCCCCTGGCTTACCCCCGCCTCTGCATGAGACTCCCCGGTTTTCTTTCTGCCCTGGTTTGTGGTGTCCTGGTTGGTTTGGGCCCGATTGGACTGGCTACCACCTCCGCCGCGGAGATGAAGCGCGACGTCGAGTATGGCCGCGTCGGTGGCGAACGTCTGCTGCTCGATGCGAGCATTCCCGATGGAGCAGGCCCTTTTCCGGTGGCGATCCTGGTTCACGGTGGCGGCTGGAGCGGCGGCGACAAGGCCGGCAGCAACAAACCGGGCGACGGCGCCGATATTTCGCCGTGGTTCGCGCCGCTGACCGCGGCGCACGTCACGTGGTTTTCGATCAATTATCGTCTGGCTCCGCAGAATCGGTGGCCGGCCTGTCTGGAGGACGTCCAGACGGCCATTCGCTGGGTCAAGGCCCATGCGGCGGAGTTCAAGGGTGATCCGAAAAGGATCGCGCTCTTCGGACATTCCGCGGGCGGACACCTGGTCTGCCTCGCGGCGGAGCTGGCGGGAGACGACACGCGCGTGCAGGCCGTGGTCGGCTACGCCCCCGTCACCGATTTCGAGCAGGACCTCGCGGCCCGCGGCGGGCTCAGTCCTTCGCTGCAGGGATTGCACAACCGTCCCAAGGAGGTGACGCCCGACGCGCTCGCGCTGCTGCGGGAAACCTCGCCGATCAACCATGTGCACGCGGGCCTGCCGCCCTTCCTGCTCGTGCACGGTGACGCGGACAAGACCGTGCCGATCGAGCAGTCCCATAATTTCCAGAACAAACTCCGGGCGAACGGCGTGTCCTGCGATCTGCTCATTCTGCCCGGGGCCCCGCACGGCCTGCTCACCTGGGAGAAGTTCGATCCCGACTATGCCGCCAAGATGACGGCCTGGCTGCAGCGGACGCTGGGCGGCCCCGGCGACAAGCTGCCAGGCTCGCGTTAGGCGGCGGATTTCAGGATCACCGGACTGGGGTGTCTTCCGGCTTTGGGCCGGCGATTTCGGCCGTGCCGCGGCAGTCCATTCCAGCCCGACAAATCGCTTGCTTCACCTCCGTCGCGTGAAGACTATCAACCGACTGTCAACACCGACTCGAGCTGACCAAGCAATCTCGTGGGTTCATGCCCACTTTCCGCCGACTACATGGACGACAATGCCCCGAAGGAAAATCCTCCGCAGGATTTCAACAAGATCGACCTGACCCAACTCCAAGGCTTCAGCTTTGGGACGCAATGGACCCAGGATAAAAACGCGCGTGAGGCGCGTCCCGACCGCCGGGAAGGCGTGCCGGATCGCCGCGAGGACCGCGGTGGTCCCGATCGGCGTGATCGCCGGTCCTTCCGCCGGCCCGTCGGAGAACCGGGAGCGGATTCCGGTCCCGGCCCGTCCGCGCCCGAGGGCGACGGTCGTCCGCCGCGCCGTGATTTTGGCCGCTCGAACGACGGCCCTCGCGGCCCGCGCCGTGAGCAGGGTGGGGATTTCCGTGGCGGTCCGCGTCGCGACGGTCCCGGCGGTGGCGAGGGCGGCGGCCGTTTTGCGCCGCGTGGCGGATTCCAGCACGAGCGCAACGTGCCGTACGAGAGTCCGTATTTTACCGCGACGTTCTATCCGGAGGACACGAGTTTCGCCACGCTGGCGAAGACCATCCGCGCTTCCTGCCGGACGTTCGAGCTGTTCGACATCGCCCGCACGGTGATCGGCAAGCCCGATCGCTTCGTCGTCGTCGTGCAGCGCAAGCCCGCCGCCGAAGGCGCAGCGGGCGCGGCGCCGGCGGCCAAGCCGGCTCCGTTCTACATCTCCGTCCCGGACGGTCTTCCGTTCGAGAGCGACGAACAGGCGGTGGCGCATGTCCTGGGGAAGCATCTCGGCGTGTTTTTCGACACGGCGGACGTGGAGGTCGAGGCCCCCAAGGGCAATTTCCAGGTGATCAACAAGTGCGGCGTGACCGGCGAGCTGCTCGGGCCGCCGAACTATCATCGCTACAACCAGATCATCCAACAGCACCACGCGACGCGCCTGCCGCGCATGTCGTTCGACGCGTTTCGCGCCAAGATCGAGACGGTGCGCGATCCCGAGGTTGTCGCCCAGTGGCTGGAAAAGATGAAGAAGGCCACGCGCTACACCTGGAAGCTGAACAAGCCTGCCGCGAAGCCCGCTCCCGCGCCCGCTCCCGTGGCGGCGCCGGCCGAGGCACCGGCTCCCGCTTCGGCCGAGGGCGAGACCGCTCCCGTCGCTGAAGCCGCGGCGCCGGTCGCTGCCGCTGCGCCCGCTGCTCCGGCGGAGGTCGTTCCGACCTTTGACACGCTCGAGGATGCGCGCACCCATTTGCTGACGCATGCCCGCGAGAAGGTCGTGCGCACGACGGAAAACGCGCGCTTTCACGGCAAGGTTGTCGAGCAGATGCCGCAGGGCGAAATCCGCCGCGCGGTGGAGAGCACCCTGGATCGCCAGGGTCGTTTCCCGCTCGATACCGCCAACGCGCTCCGCGGCCGCCTGCGCCGCGAAGGCTTCACCATCTTCAAGAAGGGCTCAAAAGGCATCAGCTACGTCTGCGCCGTGAAGCGGAAATTCCGCGTTCCCGGCCAGGTTTTCGCCGACAGCATCGGCACGCTGATCGCGTTCATCGAGGCCAACCCGATGGTGAAGGCGAGCGAGCTTCCGGCCAAATTCCTCAATATCGTGCCACCGGCGGCTCCGGCCGGCGAAGCGTCCGCCGAGGCGACGCCCGCGGCGGCACCGTCCGTGACCCCCGAGCAGCGCACCCAGCTGAATCGCCTGCAGGGCGATCTCGCCTGGCTCGTGCACGAGGGCTACGTCACCGAGTTCATCGACGGCCGCCTCTTTGCGGCGCCGCCGATGGTCGAGGCGCGCAAGAAGGAGATCGAAGCCGCCGACCACGATCCGGAGAACTTTCCGGAAGCGCCGGCGGAAAAACCTGCCGCCGCGACCGTCGCCAGCAGCGAGGCTCCTGCAGCTCCGGTCGCCGAACCCGCGCCCTCCGCCGAGGCGTCGGATTCCCAGCCCGCGCCCGCGACCTGACGAACCCAATTCGCCTACGCCCGACTCAGAATCCGACAGCCGCCGTGAGGCGGCTGTTTTTTTGGGCAGATCTGATGGCGAAGCAAATGAA
>CALFNJ010000674.1 GCA_937902865.1 uncultured Opitutaceae bacterium | reverse complement strand
AATGCGCGCCACCGGAGGCAGCTCCGATCCGCCGCCCGTGACGTAGAGCGTATCCAGCGGAGTGGCCGATCGCTCCGCCAGCAGGCTTTCGACCACGGTGCGCGTGGACTCGATAAGCGGACGGCAGCGCTCATAGTAATCGTCGGTGGGAATCGTTACCGACGTCCAGCCCGCACGCACCCGCTCCAGATCGATCGTCAGCCTGCGGGTGTTTGGATTGAGCGATTCCTTCTTCTCGCGGCACTCTTCCAGTAGCCGATGCCGCTCGGCTGTCGTGATCTCCTCAGAGATCGCGGCGGTTTCCAACGCCAGCTCCGCGAGGATCGCGTCGAAGTCCTCGCCGAGCTCGGCCGCCACCAGCGGCAGGGCGCCGGGAAATCCGACGGGACGCACGGCGATCAGGTCGAGCTGGCCGTCGTCCACACGCGCGCCGGGAGCGATCAGGGCGTGGTTGCCGTATTGGTCGGAGTTGGCGACGGCGACGACGAAGATATCCATCTGCTCGCGGCGTCCCTCGCCGAGGATGACGCAGGACTCGGGCTCATGGCCGCGGAAGGCCGCATAACCGGTGACGGCGTAGGCGGGCAGGCCGCGGCGGGTAAGGCGGTTGAAGCGCCGGCTGATTTCCGCGTCGAAGCCGAGCCCCATTGCGTTGCAGAACGGGTGTCCGTTCGCCACGCCGGTGTCGATCGCCGCCACGCGGGCTGCGGGATCCGCGAGCAGCGCGAGCGCCAGGCGCGGGCTGGTGGGAATGCCGAGGTGCAGCGCCAGACCATTGCCGGAGCCGCAGTGGACGAGCGCCAGCGCGGCGCTCGTGCCGATGAGTGTTTGCGCGACTTCGTTCATCGTGCCGTCACCGCCGACGGCGACAACCCGCGTGCAGCCCGCGAACACGGCGTCGCGCGCGAGTTGCGTGGCGTGGCCCGGCGCCTCGGTGGAAACGAGATCCGCGTCGAGCCGGTGCTCGGCGATGAAGGCCTTGATCGCCGGAACGAGCCAGGGATTGCGGCGGTTGCGCCCCGAGTGCGGATTGAAGATGAAGCGGGTCTGCATCGGAGGCGGGCGGAGAAGAAATCCGGAATTAAGCGCGAAGACGCAAAGACGCGAAGCGGGTGAGGAGACGCGAAAAGCGCTTGGCGAATCTTTGCGCGCTTTGCGTCTTTGCGCTGAACGTTTGGACTGGACTATGAGGACACATCTCAGCGGAAAAGAGAGCGGACGGGGATGGCTTGGAGGTCGGCGGCGAGCGGGTAGGAGACCGGATCGTTGATGACGGAAGACAGGCGAAACGCGCCGCCGCCGCCGGGACCGGCCGCGGAACGCGGGGCGGGGTTGTGGCCGATTTGCGTGAGCACCTGGCGCGCGATCGCCTGGGCGGCGTCGGGTTTGGAAAGTGAGTCGAGCGCGGTGCGCCAGTCGCGCCAGACGGCGCCATTCCAGGCGAAGGCGCGGCGGCAGGCGCTGATCACTGCGTCCGGCGTGGTGGCGAGAGCGCCGACACCGTGACGACGGAGCAGCTCGTAGTTGCCCTCCTCCTGGCCGGGGACGATCTGGTTGACGATCATCGGGCAGCGCGCAGCGATGGCCTCCTGGGTGGTGGCGCCACCGGCCTTGCTCACGAGGAGATGGTGAGTGAGCAGCAGGCGCGGAATCTGATCCGTCCAGCCGAGGATCTGCGCCGGATCGGACCGGCGCGCGGCGAATTGCTGCAATTGCCGCCGCAGGCCTTCGTCGCGTCCGACCGCGCAGGTGATTTCCCAACCGGGCTCGGCGAGGAGCAGACGGGCGGTCTCCTCGGCGCCGCGCGTGCCGGAGTTGATGATATAGAGCAGGCGCGGACGGCCGCCGGTGGCGAGATCGGGCGGGGAGAGGTCCGCGTTCTCGGCGATGAAGGCGGGCGTGGGAAAACCACACACATGCACGCGGGACGGCTCGACTCCGGCCTTCAGCATCACGTCGGCCGAATCGGCGTTGGGCACGAACCAGCCGGTGCAGGATGCCCGCCACCAGAGCGAATTGATGCTGATCGAGTCGGTGACGATGTTGAAATGCGGCACGTTCAGCCGGTGCTCGAGCGCGAGCCGCTCGAGCATGAATGCGTAAACCGGAAAGGTGCTGCAGATGACGTCCGGCTTTTCGCCGGCGATCAGCTCGGTGAGCAGCCGCCGCTCGCGGGCGAGCGCCCAGAGGCCGCGCGGAAGGATCTGTGAACGGTCGACCCAGGCGTAGAACGCGCTCCAGAGCTTGGGCGAGCCGTTGATCAGGCCGAGATAGGCGCGGCGCAGGACCGAGTTGAGCCGCGGTGAAGCCAGGGCGTAGAGATCGGCGACGTGCGAGGCCTTGGGACCGAGCAGCGCATCGAAGGCGACGGAGAGGTTGCGGGCGGCGGCGTTGTGGCCCTCGCCGAAACCTGCGGTGAGGATCAGGACCTTGGTCATGGAGTGGAGGGCGCCGCCCCCGCGACGATGCGGGCGAGGTCGTTCTCGAAATGCGTGATGACGTGCTCCCACGACTGGCTCGCGAGCGACGCCGGAGCGCGGAGGCGGAGCCGCTGGCGCAGGGCTTCGTCGCGTGCGAGACTCGCGGCGGCGGCGATGAGCGCATCGGGCTGATCGCAGGGAACGGAGAGTCCGTTCTCGCCGTCACGCACGAACTGGCGTGCGGCGGCGTAGTCGAAGCCGGCGACCGCGAGCCCGCTCGCCATCGCCTCGGTCAGGACGTTGCCGAACGTCTCGGTGAGGCTGGCGTGAATGTAGATGTCGGCCGACGCGTAGTGTCGCGCCAGTTCATGGCGCGGAATGAAGCCGGGGAAGTGGCATTCCGGGTGGCCTGCCTCGAGTCCCTTGCGGAGCGGGCCGTCGCCCACGAGCACGAAACGCAGCTTGGGCTGCACGGTGCGCATGGCCTCGTAGGCGCGGAAGAGCAGGGGATAGTTTTTTTCCGCGGCCATGCGGCCAACGTGAAGGACGACCGGCTCGCCGTTCGCCGCGCCCCACGACGCGCGCAGCTCGGCGGAGCGGAGCGCGGGGGAGAACTGGCGGGCATCGACGCCGCGCGACAGGACGCAGAGATCGCGGAAGCCGAGCCGGGCGAGCTCGTCGCAGAGCTCGGCGGTTGGGGCGAACGTGCGCAGCGTGCGGTTGTGGATCCGTCGCAGCCAGCCGAGCGCCGCGCGATGCAGCGGGGCGAAACCGTAGTGGCCGGTGTACGCGTGGAAATTCGTGTGGAAGCTCGAGGTCACCGGCAGACCGAGGGCGTGCGCGGTGCTGATGGCGGAGGCTCCGAGCGGCCCCTCGGTCACGACGTGGACGAGATCGGGGCGGTCCCGCTTCCAAAGATCGCGCAGCTTGCGCCAGGCGGGGAAGCCGAGGCGGAGGAGCGGATAACCCGGGATTGGCGCGCCGGGCATGGGAACCTCTTGAAACTCCGGATGCGACGCGGCCTCGGCTAGGTCGGGCCGTTTCGGCCGGTACACCGTCACCTCATGTCCCCGGCGCCCGAGCTCGCGGGCGATGGTGCCGAAGGTCATGGCCACGCCGTTGATCTCCGGCGGGAATGTCTCGGTGACGATGGCAAGTTTCACTTATCCGGGTGCTTGGGCGACGGCGTTGGTTGGGACGTTACAGTTTTAGTATGGGCCCAAGGTAAGCGTTACCGTGTGTCGAACGCGTGGCGTTTGGGTGACGATTCCGGCAAATTGCCGGCAAAAGCGGTATTTTCGCGGAATTCGGCGTAGGGGCGTCCCTTGGGACGACCGTCTGGGCCGCTGGTCGACGGAGCGCACGGGCGTCCCAAGGGACGCCCCGACAAGGAGTTGATGGGAGCGCCGCGTCCCGGTGGTGAAAAACTTTTAAGAATTCACCCGCGCCGAATCCGTCCGCCCGACGATTTTCTTCCTCGTGCAATTGGGGATTGCACCGGGCCCGGCGGATTCTACGTTCGCCCTTTTATACGCGAATGCAATCGCACGGGCCCAAGCGCGTCTATACCCCACAGTCGCTAGAGTTTTGGTTCGATAAGCTGGAAATTGACTGGGAAACCCAGTTCAGCGCCTCCCAGTTGGAGGAAGGTCATCGCATCTACCGGGATGGCGAAGTCCGTGAGCTCGAGCTGACCGCGAAGGACGCGATCGTGCATCGTCGCATCGAGAAGCGCGACGAGTACGCGGTGATCGAGTGGGACGAGGCCGAGGGCAGCCTGGCGGTGCGTTCCTCCTCGACGGATCTGGAAGTGGCGCGCGCCTTGGCCGTGGCCGGGCTGCACGAAATCGAAGAACTTGTCGCCGACGAGATTCCGGTGCTGCCCGGCGAGCTCGCGGTCGTGCCGCGGGCCAATGGTGTTTCCGGAACCAACGGGCATGGCGCGAACGGCCATGCCGCCGGCGGCAACGGCAATGGCAGCGGCAACGGCCACAAGCCGGGCGTCGCGGCGCCGACGACGAACCGGACGCTGCTGCTCGTGTTCAAGACGAAGACGGCCGGGCTGACTTTCCAGGCGTTCTGGCTCGAGGCCGATGGACGCACGCGGCATCCCGCGCTCGGCGTCGCGGCGCACGCCAACGGCAATGGCCACGTTTCCTCCAGCGAGCGCGCGAAGCTCATCGGCCTCGCGGCGTATGCGCGCAAGGCGCACTTCCATTATCATCAGGACACGGGCGTGTACCTGATGGAGTCGCTCGTCGAGATTCCGAATTTCCTCAAGACCGTGCTGCCCGCCTGGCGGCGCATGTTCATGATCGAGCTCGACGATCGCTGCGCTCATCTGCTGAAGGGCACGCGCATCATCGAGATCGAGGCGGTGGCCGAGCGCCGCGGGCCCGCGGGTTCACAGGATCCGTCCGCGCCGGCGGCGGGAACGGCGACGCCGTCCGGCTCCGCGCCGACGCGCGGCGAGGGCGGCGAGAGCCTGAACCTGCGCTGGATTTTCCGCGCGGGCGAACGGCTGCTGACGGATTCGGAGGTCAACACGCTGCTCAAGCGCCACGGCTCGCCCGTGATCCTGCCGAACCTCGGCATCGTCGCGCTCGATGCAGTCCGCTGGGAATCATTCAACGCCTGGCAGAAGAACGTGGCCGAAACGCACGGCGAGGGCGCGCTCTCGCCTTACCTGATTTTCTCCCTGTTCAACGACTCGCGCCTGAAGCTCACGCTCTCGCCCGAGATCGAGTCGTGGCGCCAGAACGTGCTCACGCCGTCGGCAACGCCGCCAAATTTGCCCGAGATGCTGCGGCCCTATCAGCGGCGCGGCGTCGAGTGGCTGCATCATCTCTGCGATGTCGGCTGCCACGGTCTGCTCGCCGACGAGATGGGCTTGGGCAAGACCCTGCAGGTGATCGCCCTGCTGGCGTCGCGTCCTGTCGCCGACAAGCCCAGCCTGATCGTGTGCCCCGCGAGCGTGGTGCCGGTCTGGCGCGAGGAGATCGCGCGGTTCTTTCCGCACATCCCGGTGGACGTGCTCAAGTCCGGCAACGATTTCAACACCCGCCGCGAGCCGGTGGTGTGGCTCGCGAGCTACACGCAGCTGCGCAAGCACCGCGAGATGCTCAGCGCGCACGAGTTCGGCTACGCGGTGCTCGACGAAGGCCAGTTCATCAAGAACCCGGACGCGAAGGTCACGCAGACCTGCTTCGCGATCAAGGCGCGGCACCGCATCGTCCTGACCGGCACGCCGCTGGAGAACCGCCAGCTGGATCTCTGGAGCATCTTCCGCTTCCTCCTGCCGGGCCTGCTCGGTTCGCGCACGGCGTTCGAGTCGGCGCTGAACAGCGACCGCGAGGGCACGCTGACCCGCCTGCGCGCGCAACTCGCTCCGTTTATCCTCCGCCGCACGAAGAAGGAGGTCGCGACCGAGCTGCCGCCGAAGGTCGAGATGGATCTCCATTGCCCGCTCACCGACGTGCAGCGCGCGGAGTACGCGCGCATCTGCACCGAAGGCCTGGAACGCCTCGGCGACGACGTCGGCACGGCGATGCGAGAGAAGTCATTCGGCTTCCTCGCGCTACTCACGCGCCTGCGCCAGACCTGCTGCGATCCGGACATGCTGCCGTGGCTCAAGTCGCCGCTGTCGGATTCGGGCAAGATCAACCTGCTGATGGAAAAACTCACGGAAATCGTGGGCAGCGGGCACAAGGTCGTCATCTTCTCGCAGTTCGTCATGCTCCTCGACCGCGTGCGCGCGGCGCTGATGCAGCACTTCCCGGATCTCCCGCGCTACGAGCTGACCGGCATGACGCTCGACCGCCAGAAACCGGTGCAGGCCTTCCAGGGCGCGCAGGGCGCGGCGGCGATGCTCGTTTCGCTGAAGGCGGCCGGCACCGGCATCACCCTGCACGCGGCGGACTACGTCTTCCTGCTCGACCCCTGGTGGAATCCGGCCGTCGAGGCGCAGGCGGTCGATCGCGTGCACCGCATCGGCCAGACGAACACCGTGTTCGTCTATCGCATGGTGACCGTCGGCACGATCGAGGAGCGCATCCAGGCGCTGAAGGCGTCGAAGAAGGACCTGTTCGACAAGCTGATCGGCGGCCTCGGCGGGGACTTCGACCTCAGCCAGCATTTCACCTCGCTGCAAAGCCTGGTGCAGCTCACGTCGCACGACGAGCACGACCACCCGCATTCGCCGGCCAACCTGGAGCCGGCCGAAGCGCTGGCGGCTTCGGCGGCGATCACGGCTGAGTCGATCGCGATTCCGCCGGCGGCGGTCTCCGCGCCTGCCGGGACGGAAGCCGGCAGCTGATCTCGCGCAGAGGCGCGGAAACGCAGAGGAGGCGCAGGCGAATTACGCCGCGTCTAGGTGGAAACGGGCGGATCGCCCGTCCGGGATCGGGATCGATCCTCGGAGTTTCACCACAGAGGCACAGAGACACGGAGTTCGACTCAGCAGTGGGATCGGAAATGGCCTTTCTCTGCGTCTCCGTGCCTCGGTGGTGAATTCCGAGGTTTGAGGGTAGGGACGCGCGGCCCGCGGGTCCGGGCTCGAGGTGGAACGCGTTGACCCCAACGCGTTGTTCGAGTCCGTCCGCGCTACGGTATTTTCACGTCTGCCGCGTCGCTCAGCGCGTTGAGGTCAACACGCTCCACCCCGGAAGTCTGATGGAGCCGAAGCGGACGGGCGGGCCGCCCGTTCCTGCCTTTCAGATCCGAAGACGGGTCGGCGACCCGCGTTGCGGAGCTACGGCTTGAAGATGCCCCAGTGGAACTGCTGGTCGAGGGCGAGCAGCCAGACGGCGGCGACGTAGAGGCTGAAGACGATGAGCGCGATCTGCGCGATCATCCGGCGCTTCGGGTCGGACGATTCCAGCGCGGGCACCAGGGCTGTCGCCGGCGCATCCGCGGCCTTCGGCGCCACAGCAGCCGCAGTGGGTGTGGTCGTGGCGGCGGGAGCGGCGGGGCGGGCGGGCTTCTTGTTCTTGGCGCTCATGGAAGGAAGTACGGAAAGCGGGCTGATGTTTTAAAGACAGCGATGCGGGGGCGAGATTAAATCGGATGGGGGCCACGAGAGTGGACAGAGTCCGCCCCCCCCGGGATGCGAGCCCACGGAACACACGGAATACACCGAAGGCAGAAAATCTGAATTCCGTGTCGTCGGTGTGTTCCGTGGGCCTCTCTCCAAGGTTGGACGGACGATTCCCTTCCTGAATTTTCCTTTGGCCTTCTTCCTTTCCGCACACGCGGACTTGTTTTGGCCGGGGTGACACATACGGTGAACGCCGTGAATCAGCCGCTTGCCCTGCTTGCCCAGCCCGACGCGGTCGCGCTCGATCTGCCGGTGGACTCGGGGGAGGCGGCGATCCGGGCGCTGCATGCGCGGTTGGCGGCGCTGCCGGCGGTGGTGGATGCGGACCTGCTGATGCGCGACCTGATGGAGCGGGCGTCGGTCTCGTCGGTTTGCATCTCGCCCGAAGTGGCATTGCCGCACGCGCGCACCGCAGCGGTGAACCGGATGGTGCTGGCGATCGGGCGGGCGACGCCCTCGGTGGCGTTTGACGCCGGGCATCCGGCGGTGCGGCTCGTGATCCTCATCGCGACGCCGAAGAAGCAGGTCACGGAATACCTGCAGCTCGTGGCCGGCATGATCCGGCTGCTGAAGAACGAACCGGTGCGCGCCGCGTTGCTGGCGGCGCCGACGGAAGCGGAATTTCGCGCGGTGCTGGCCCGAGCCGGGCAGCCGGGATGAAGCCGCTGCCGCAGCACGCGCCGGAATTCATGCGCCGCCTGATGCGGCTGCTGCGGTGGCGTGTCTGGATCGCGGAGAAGCTGCATTTCACCGAGTGGCAGACGACGCTGCTCTGGGCGGCGCTGGCGGGCTTCCTCGGCGCGATGGTCTCGCTGCTGTTCAGCGGTATGACGGAGGGCATCCATGAATTTCTGACCGGCTCGAGCGCTGGCGTGGTCGAGTCGATGCGGCAGCTGCCATGGTGGGGATGCATCGCGGTGCCGGCGACGGGCGGCCTGCTCGCGGGGCTGGTGCTGCAGTTCGGGCGGAAACTTTCGCGGAGCCAGAGCTCGACCGACTACATGGAGGCGATCGTGATCGGCTCCGGTCAGCTGTCGGTGCGGGCCAGCCTGGTGAAAAGTTCGGCGGCGCTGTTCTCGATCGGTTCGGGCGGCTCGATCGGCCGGGAAGGTCCGATGGTGCAGCTGGCGGCGATGCTGGCCTCGGTCGTGGCGCGGATGCGCAAGTTCACTCCGCCGCAGCAGCGCCTGCTGGTCGCCTGCGGCGCGGCGGCGGGCATCGCCTCGGCCTACAACGCGCCGATCGCGGGTTCGTTCTTCGTCGCGGAAATCATCCTCGGTTCGATCGCGATGGAAAACCTCGGCCCGCTGGCGGTCTCCGCCGTCGCGGCGGCGCTCACGGTCCGCGTGATCACGGATGCCGCGCAGCTCTACCACGTGCCGGCGTTCAAGCTGGGGTCGCCGTGGGAAATGGGGCCGTACATCCTGCTCGGCCTCATCGCGGGCGTGGCGGCGCCGCTCTTCCTGCGCTCGCTGCGCAACGCGGAGCGGATGTTCGTCGCGACCAAGCTGCCGCTGACGGCCCGCCTGCTCATCGGCGGCCTGATCGTGGGCGCGCTGGCGATCCGCGTGCCGGAAGTCTGCGGCAACGGCTATTCCGTCGTGGTCGACATCCTCAACGGCAACCTCGGCAACCTCGCGCTGGGCCTGCAGTTGCCGCGGCACCATCTGGCCTGGATCGCCCTGGCGCTGGTTTTCCTCTGCAAGTGGCTGGCCACGGCGGCCTCGTTCGGCTCGGGCGCGCCGGGCGGCGTGTTCACGCCGTCGCTCTTCATGGGGGCCAGCCTCGGCTATCTTTTCGGCACGCTGGTGAACCTCATCTGGCCGGTGGGCGCGCCCGACCCCGGGGCGTTTGCGCTCGTCGG
>CALFNJ010000673.1 GCA_937902865.1 uncultured Opitutaceae bacterium | reverse complement strand
CTCCGCGACACCCGCGACAAGGGCATCAACACCACGAATGGCCAACGGGCCGAGTTCGACACCGAGATCGCGGGCGGCCCGTTCGGCGGCGACGAGAACTATTACTCGATGGAGTTCCGCGGCGCGGATTACCTGCCGCTCTTCCAGACCCAGACCCAGGTGCTCTCGCTCATCGGCCGCCTCGGCGTGAAGCAGAACTTCGGGGACAGCAAGACGGTGCCTTACTATGACCGATTCTTCCTCGGCGGTCCCAATGATCTGCGCGGCTTTGAATATCGCGATGTCGGCCCGCGCGACGTCACCGGTGAGCCGATCGGCGGCAAGAGCTACGGCATGTTCACCGCGGAATACACTGCGGACATCGTCAGCCCCATCCGTTTCGCGATCTTTTACGACGCCGGCTTCGTGAATGCGGGCGCGTACGATTTCAGCCCGGTGAAGTACAATGATAACTTCGGCGTCGGCCTGCGCCTCTTCGTTGCCGGCGCCCCGCTCAGCCTGGACCTCGGTATCCCGATCACGACCGACCGGATCAACAAAAAGGGCAATCAGTTCAATTTTAACTTTGGCACCCGGTTCTAAAGGCGCTTAGCTCACTCTTTCCATTCTCCACTGATCCATGAAGTCTTCCGTCAAAACATTCCTTTCGGTCGCGCTGTTCAGCGCTGCCGCGCTCGTTGGCCAGGCCCAGCCGGCGTTCAAGATCCTCGTTGTCGATGTCTCCAAGCTGTATGAAGGCCACTGGCAGACCCAGGAGCAGAACGCCAAACTGGAAAAGGAGAATCAGGAAGCCGCCGCGCAACTGCAGCAACTGAACACCGAGGGCACCGCTCTGGTCGACCAGTACAAGGAGCTCGTCGAGCAGACGAAGAGCCCGACCCTGACTCCCGAAGCTCGCGCCAAGGTGCAGGCGGACGCCGACAAGAAGCGCGCCGAGATCGACAGCAAGCAGAACGACGTCAACGCGTTCCAGACGAACACGCAGCGTGGGTTTCAGCAGCGCATCAAGGCTTTCCGCGACATCATGCTCGAGCAGATCACCACGGTCGCGACGAAGATCGCCAAGGACAAGGGCGCGACGCTGCTGCTCGATAAGTACGGCCCCTCGGTGGTGGGCATCTCGAACATTCTCTATTCCGATCCGGCCTACGATATCACCGACGAGGTGATGAAGGAGCTGAACAAGGATCGTCCGGCCACACCCGCGACGCCGATGACGGCCCCGACGGCTGCTCCGGCTCCGGCGGCGGCTCCCGCCGCGACCGGCACCGCTCCGCTGATCACGGTTCCGGGCGCCAAGAAGTAACGAATCACGCTGGCGCGTTCGCCAACTTTTCGCCCCGTTCCTGTTCGGAACGGGGCTTTTTGTTGACGTTGCGCCGCGTCCCGAAAACTCCACGCTGACGCGCCATGCAGGTTTCCCTCACTGCGGACGAAATCGCCGCGATCGTGCGCCCCCAGGCCACGCGCGGCGCCACCACCGAAGCGATCCGGACCATTGCATCCCTGGAGGATGCCGCGGCTGGAGACCTGAGCTTTCTCGGCAACGCCAAGTACAAGCCTCAGGTGGCGTCCTCGAAGGCGTCGATCGTCCTGCTTCCGCTCGATTACGACGGCGAACCCGCTCCCAACCAGCTTTTCCTGCTGCTGGAGCGGCCCTCGGCGGCCTTGGCCCAGCTTTGCATCCGGATCGAGCAGGCTCTCTGGCCGAAGCCCGCGCCCGGCATTCATCCGACGGCCTGCATCGCTCCGGGCGCACGCATCGCGGCCAGCGCGACGGTTGGCCCGCTCTGCGTGATCGAGATGGGCGCGGTGGTGGGGGAACGCACCCATCTCCAGGCGCAGGCTTTTGTGGGCCGCGGAGCCACCGTTGGTGACGATTGCTGGTTCATGCCGGGAGTGGCGATTTCCGCCGAGTGCATCGTGCGCAATCGGGTCCGCCTGCATGCCGGCGTGGTGGTGGGAGCCGATGGTTTTGGCTACGAGTTCAGCGGTGGCCGCCACGTGAAGGTGCCGCAGGTGGGCATCGTCGTGATCGACGATGACGTCGAGATCGGCGCCAACAGTACGCTCGATCGGGCCCGTTTCAGCCGGACCGTGATCGGCGAAGGGACCAAGATCGATAACCTAGTTCAGATCGGGCACAACGTGACCGTCGGACGCCATTGCATCATCTGCGCCCAGACCGGCATTTCCGGCAGTTCGACCTTGGAGGACTATGTGGTTCTCGGCGGACAGGTCGGCGTGAGCGGGCATATCCGGGTCGGCCGTGGGGCGAAAGCGGGCGGACAGTCAGGCATCAGTGCAAACGTCGAGCCGGGCCTGAGCGTCAACGGAACGGTGGCGCTGCCCTATATGCTCGAGCGGCGGATCCAGGTTTTGCGCAAACGGCTACCCGATCTTTTCAAGCGGGTGGAAGTGATTGAGGAGGAGCTAAAAAAGTCTTCCGCCCAGTGACATTCTCGTCACGATTCCGGCCCACATGAGCGAATCGCGGCTGAAGATTTTTTCGGGCAACTCCAACCGCCCTCTGGCGGAGGAAATCTGTCGCGCGATCGGCGCCCCGCTGGGCGAAGCGACGGTCAACGCGTTCCCCGACGGGGAATCGTTCGTGAAGATCAACGAGAACGTCCGGGGACAGGACGTGTACATCATTCAGTCCACCTGCCCGCCGACGAATCACCACTTGGTGGAACTGCTGATCATGATCGACGCGGCGCGGCGCGCCTCGGCGCAGCGCATCACGGCCGTGCTGCCGTTCTACGGTTATGCGCGCCAGGATCGCAAGGATCAGCCCCGCGTGCCGATCACGGCAAAACTCGTGGCCAATCTGCTCGTCGCGGCCGGCGCGACCCGGATTCTGACGATGGATCTGCACAGCCAGCAGATTCAGGGCTTCTTCGACATTCCGGTGGACCATCTCTTCGCCTCGCCGGTGTTCTTCGATTACCTGGCAAAATTGAAGAGTGACAAACTGGTTGTCTGCTCGCCCGATGTCGGCGGAATGAAAATGGCCGCCGCCTACGCGGATGTGCTCGGAGCCGGTCTCGCACTCGTGGCGAAAAAGCGGAAGAGCGCGACCAAGGTCGAGGCGATCAACGTCGTCGGCGAAGTGGATGGCTGCGACGTTCTGCTGGTGGACGACATTACCGAAACGGCTGGGACGCTCTGCGCCGCCGCCAAGATTCTCCGCGAGCATGGCGCCCGCAGCATCCGTGCCGCGGTCAGCCATTGCGTGCTGAACGACGTGGCGGTCGATCGGCTCAAGACCGGTCTGATCGATGAACTGATCACGACAAATTCCACCCCGGTCGAATGCCGTGGCCTGCCGATCACTGTTCTCAGCATCGCGAACCTGCTCGGTCAGGCGATCGTCCGCATCAACAGCAACGAAAGCGTGACCAGTCTTTTTCGCATCAAGGGCTTCTAAGCGGGCGGCGGAGGTTCGTTCCAAGGACGCACCGGGATGCGGCGCCGGAACCTACCGGCGCGGCAGATGGTCTTCCTTTTTCCGCAACTCCATGAAAATCAAATTCCTCCCCATCGGGTTCGCCCTGCTGATCGCCGTGCCGCTTTGGGCGGCGGAGCCCGCGGAAAAGAGCAAGGAGCCGGCGGCCGCCACGAAGAAAATGCCGACGCTCCTGACGGACAACAGCCCCGTGAGCGAAGGAGCGCGGCCGGGATCGGTCACCAGTTATGCCGACGTCATCGAGCCGGTGCAGAAAGCCGTGGTCTCGGTGTATTCGACCAAGACGGTGCGGCAGCGCGTCAATCCATTCTACCGGCAGCTCTTTGGAGACCAGATCCCGCCGGATCGTGAGTCGAAGGAAAAGGGTTTGGGGTCGGGGGTCATCATTTCGCCGGACGGCTACATCCTGACGAACAATCACGTCGTCGAGGGTGCTGATGAGCTGAACGTGCTGCTGACGGACGAGCGGGAGCTGAAGGCCAAGGTGATCGGCGCCGATCCGAAGACGGACATCGCGGTCATAAAAATTGAAGGGGAGAATCTGCCCGTCGTCACGATGGCGGACAGCGACAAGCTACGGGTGGGGGACGTGGTTTTCGCCGTGGGTAACCCGCTCGACATAGGCCAGACCGTGACGATGGGCATCGTCTCGGCGAAGAATCGCCGAAGCGTGCACATTCTCGACGACAACAAAGGCTACGAGGATTTTATCCAGACTGATGCCGCCATCAACATGGGCAATTCCGGCGGAGCGTTGATCGATGCGAAGGGACGCCTCGTCGGGATCAACAGCGCCATTCTCTCTCCGTCGAGCGGCAATATCGGCATCGGCTTCACCATTCCGGTCAATCTCGCCGCCTCGATCATGCGAAGCCTGATTGAAACCGGCAAAGTCTCGCGCGGTTACCTCGGCATCGTGCCGAGTTCGGCCACGGACGAGCTCAACGAGCAGCTTGGCGTCGCGAAAGGCACGCGCGGGGTCGTGATTGCCGAGGTCATACCGGATAGCCCGGCGGAAAAGGCCGGCCTGTCGCGGACCGATTTCGTGCTCTCGATCAACGACCGCGTCATCGGCTCGCCGGAAGAGCTGCGCCTGACGGTCGCGCAGATGCTGCCGGGCTCGATCGCGAAGATTAAGATCATGCGGGATGGGAAAGAGAAAAGCATCGAAGTGCCCCTCGGGCAGCTCACGGAGAATCCGAAGGCGCTCTTCACGGGCGTGAATGTGGACACGTTGACCGACGAGACCCGCCGCAGCCTGGGCATCAGCCGGCGGATCAATGGATTGATCGTCACTGAGGTGGCGGAGGATTCACCGTTCCATGACAATTTCTCCGCCAACATGGTGATCATGGAAATCAACCGTCAGCCGGTCACCGACCTGGCTACGGCCAGAACCTTGGTGAAGACCGGCCGCAATCTCCTCGCCGTCTACGATCAAGGCGGCGCCCGCATCATCGTCGTCACGGTGCAGTGACGTCGGAATGTTGACGAGTCGAGCCGCGAGCCGCGGCGGCTTTCCGCTGAGCGAGACGAAGCCGACCGCAGCTCAGCTGCCCGGCTTCTGCACCGGAATCCGAGCCAGATCCGCCGGAACGGCGTCAGCAGGATAAGTGGGAAAACTGAGCTCGAGGAGCGACACCGCCGGGACGTCGAAACGCGCCGTGCCGGTGCTCCGGTCCACCAGCATGGCAATACCGACCGGCGTGCCGCCCGCCTGTCGCACGATCGAGAGGCATTCGTTGACCCGGCCACCACGAGTGACGACATCCTCGACGACGAGCACCGGTTCGCCGGCGGCCAAGGTGAAGCCGCGGCGCAGGACGAGTGCGTTGTTTTCCTTTTCTGCGAAAATATACCGGGCCTTGGCCTGGCGGGCGACTTCCTGGCCAATCACGAGCCCACCCATGGCCGGAGCCAGCACGGTCGTGAATTTCAGCCCCTGGGACGATATTTTGGCCAGCAACAGCGTGGCCAGACGCTCCACGGCATCCATGCGCTGACAGACTTGGGCGCACTGGAAGTAGTGGCCGCTATGCAGGCCGGAACGGAGCACGAAATGGCCCTGCAAAAGGGCCTTGGTGCGGGTGAAGATGTCGAGAACCTCCTGCTGGGTGGCGTCCATCCCGCGACGGTGCGGCAAGGTGGCGAAAAAACAAAATCATTTTTCAAGGCGCGCCACGCCTGCGCATGGAAGGAGGCGGCAGCACGGGCGCGCGGGAGGCGCGCTATTGCGCGCGAAGCGGACCTGCATATCTTGGCGGCGTGCTGACCACTCCCATCGCGCTGGAAGACGAGTTGGGCGACGTCCTCGACAAGGCGTTGCGCCATTCCGGTCTGACGGTGGACGCGGTTGCGAGCCAGGCCGGTCTGGATGCAGTGAAAATCCACGACGCGATCGACTACCGTTATGATTTCGCCGACGCGGAACTGCGGCGCCTGGCGCTCGTGCTCGGCTTGAATGAGATCGGTCTTTGCGCGCTGGCCCACGGCCGCTATCCGCTGCCGGAAATCGGCGCCCTGCCGTTTTGCGTCTGGCCGCTGCGCATGCCGCACGGCATCGGCGTGGCGAACGCCTACCTGGTCGGCGAATGCGGGGGCAGCCGTGGCGTGCTTTTCGACGTGGGGCCGAGCCTGGCGGCGCTGACGGAAGTCTGGCCGCGCGCCATTCGCGCGGTGGATGCCGTGTTCCTGACGCACGTCGAGGGCGAGCATGCCGGCGGCCTTTGCGAGGCGGTGGACCGGTTTGAGGTCTCCGCAGCCTACTTGCCGACGGCAGCCAAGGCGCCTTGCGGCCAATCATTGGGGGAGGGTGCAACCGAGACGGTGGGACCCTGCCACGTGACCGTTTTCAGCACGCCAGGGCACGCTGCGGCCCACAATTGCTATCTGGTGAGCGCGCCGGGAGCGCGGAGCGGCAATTCGCTGCTGATTTCCGGCGATCTGATCTTCGCGGGATCCGCCGGAGGGGGCTATTTCTGCCACCGTCAGCTACGCACTCACCTCCGAAGGGTGCTCGAGGCGGTCCCTCCGGGAACGATCGTGGCGCCAGGCCATGGCCCAATGACCACGGCGGAGAACGAGCTTCGATTCAATCCCTTCGTCGCCTGAAAGGCGAGCTCGCGGGCAAAGCTGAGGGCGACGAGCCTGAGTTAAGCGATCGCATCAACGTTCAGGCAAACGACCCCGCGTTCGGGGCATTCACTTCGATGGTCGGGGCGGTGAGATTCGAACTCACGACCTCTACGTCCCGAACGTAGCGCTCTACCAGGCTAAGCTACGCCCCGATAAATCGAAATGAGCAGGTCACAAAGCGGCACGTCGTTCCGCTCCGCAAGCAGAAAATCCGGAGTTTTCGCACCGAGGGCGACGATTGAAAACGAGGGAAGCTGCGGCAAAAAAATGGGCAGCAAAAAGCCCCGGTCTTGAGGACCGGGGCTGGAAGATTCTATCGGATCCGCGACTCGCTCAGCGAGCCGGTACGACCGCGGGCGGAGGCGGCATCTTGGTCATGGCGCTTTCGGCGGCCTTGTCCGCAATCATCTTGGTCATCCGCTGGATTTCGAGTTCGGCCGTACGGCGCTCGACCTTGGTAAGCTCGACGGACTTGATGAGATCGAGGTATTCGCGATTGGCCTGATCACGCTGGTTGTGGAGAGCGTTGAGCTGGCTTTCGAGATCGGCGATCTTCTTGGTGCTGGCAGCGGCTTCAGCGTTCGCCTTGTTGGTGTCTTCCTGGATCTTGTCGCCTTCGGCCTTCCACTTGGCAGCCTTGTCGGCCTCCTTCTTGGCGAGCTCGTCCGCGCGCTCCTGAGCCTTCTTGGCGGCGCTCTCGTTGGCCTCCTGCTGGAGCTTGGCTTTGCGATCGTCGTCGGCCTTCTTTTCCTTGGCGACCTCTGCGGCGTGCGCGCGCTCCTTTTCATCCATTTTCTTCACTTCGGCGAAGTAGAGAATGAGGAACAGGCCAAGCCCGATGCCGGGGAAAATGAGATACATCCACTTTTTCATGATAAATAGGAGTAGAAGAGGAGGGGATTACTTCTTGGCGGCCTTGGCAGCGTCGGCGGCGGCCTTGGCGGCAGCGGCGATGGCGTCATCGGCCTCTTTGATCTTCTGCAGCACGTTCTCCAGGCTCTTGCTGTTGTCCTGGGCCTGCTTCACGTAGGTCTTCAGGAAAGCCTGTTCGGTGACGGCCTTCTTCTTGTCCTCATCGATGGCGGAGACTTCCTTCTTGCCCGCTTCGACGTCCTTGTTGAGGCGGTCGATCTTCTGGGAAAGGTTGCTGGCATCACGTAGCGCCTTGTTGCGGTCCTGGATCGCCGCGTCACGGGCATCAGCCTTCTCCGCCTCGGCCTTTTCCTTGGCCTCTTTGTCCTTTTTGCGCTTCTCGTTGGCCGCAGTCGCTTCGTCGAAGGCCCGTTGGCGGTCACGGTTGGCGGCATCGACCTTGTCTTTCTTGGCCTTTTGGGCCGCCTGGGCGATCGCAGTCTGCTTCGCCTCGTACTTGGAATCGAAATTCCAATAGAGCGCAGCAAAGACGATCAAGCCGAGCAGGGGGGCGATAAAGTAAACGTAATTCTTCTTCTTCATGAGGAGTAAAAGGGTGGAGCTGGAACTTATTGCTGCTGCTTGGCTTTCAGAGCCTCGATTTGGGCGGCGCGATCCTTGATCGCCTGTTCAATGGCCACCTTGATATTGGGCAGCTGAGGATCCTTCTTAGACTCCGGATAGCTCAGGGCCTTGTTCACAGCCTCAAGCGCCTCGTCGTATTTCTGAAGTTCCGTGAAGGAGATATAGGCCATCAGAGACCAAGCCTGCCAAGTCTTGTCGCCAAGGCCCTTGGCCACGGCCACCTTGGCCAGATCGTAGGCATCGGTGAATTTCTCCAGGCTGAACTCATTGTTCGCGGCCATGAACTCGAACTCACCGGTGTCGGGGAAGTGCTTCGCCGCTTCCTTCAGGGTGTCGATCGCTTTCTGGTCCTTATTGAGCTGCTGGTACCAAGTCGCGAGGTACATCCACTTGTTCTTGTCGGACTCGATCGCGCCGCTGCGGAGGCCCGCGTCGAGCAGCTCGGCGGCATGCTCGATCTGGCCAAGGTTCGCATAGATGCCAACCAGCTGGAAATTGTCCTTCGGAGTCTTCAGGAAACCCAACGCCTGAGCGCGCTCGTAAGTCACGATCGCCCGCAGGTTGTACTCAAAGGTCTTCTCCTTGTCCTTCTCGTCGACGTTCTTTTCGTCGGAACCGAGGGTAAGGTAGAGCGCGCTGAGCTGGGTCCAGTCATCCTTATTGTTCGGATTCTTCTTGAGCAGCAGCTCGAGGACTTCGGCGGCCCCGACGTAATCGTTCTGAGCCACCATCACGTTCGGCAGCAGGCGGTACAAGTCGGCCCGGGGCGTGATGCTGAGGCGGAGGCCTTCCTCGATCGTCTTGCGGGCTTCCTGCAGCAAAGCAGGTTCCGGCTTGTCGGGATTGGCCTGGGCGCGCTGGACGAGCAGGTAGGCGTAAAACACCACGTCGTCCGTGGAAAGAGCCTTGGCGGCGCGCTCATTGTCGATGAGGCGCTTCAGGTAGAGGGTAGACTTGGAGAAATCTTCCGCCTGATTGGCCGGGGTGACACCTTTGGCCGAGCCTTCACCGTAGTAAATCTGGGCAAGATACTTAAGGACCTTGCGTTCGTCCTTTTCGTCGAAGAAACCCTGCTGATCAGCGACCTTGAGCGCTTGCTCGAGAGGGGCGATCGCCTTGTCCGTCTGCGGCGGATCCATCGCCAGATAGATCTGCCCCTTGACGTAGGCCAGGAGGAATTCGTCGTAGGTGCCAGGCTGGGCGACCTTCTGCAGATCCGTCAGCAACGCGATCGCTTCGGTCCA
>CALFNJ010000672.1 GCA_937902865.1 uncultured Opitutaceae bacterium | reverse complement strand
CGGTTTCTTAATTCTTCCTTCTGCTTTCTTCCTTCCGTTCTCCCCATGCGCGCCTCCCGTTTCCTGCCCGCGCTGCTCTTCCTGCCCGTGCTCCCGCTTTCGGCGGCGGAGGCGACCACGGCCAATGTCACGGTCCACCCGGCGTCCACGCGCATCTCCGAAACCATCGAGGGCATCACCTGCGATTATGCTCCAGCCGACGCGGCCCTGGCCCGCGCGCTGGCTCCGCTGATCGCCGCCCTGGACCGTGACGCGGTCGCGCCCGCTCCGGTGACCGCCGCGGCGACGGCGGATGCGCCGGTGACACCGCTGAGCATCGCCGATTTTCGCCGCAACCGGGCGGACTATCTCGCGCGCCTCGCCGCCGCCATCGGCCTGAAACGGCCGACCGCGCACCAGGTGGAATGCTACGACGGTTATCTCGATAACTTCGAGCGCACCGAGCAGGTGATGGCGAGGCTGATGGAGCATGCCGGCGAGGCCTTCCTCATTCACTCCGTCACGATCGTCCACAAGACGGACCTGCTGACCCGGCTGAAGGCGGGAGAAAAAATTCCCGGCTTCACCCTCGATCCCGATGGCGAGCACGGCTCGGCGCAATGGGCGCCACCCGAGATCAACGGCAAGGACGAGCGCCTCGTCGAACTCCTAAAGCAGCGCGAACAAGGGCAGCTCGATCTTGGATACAACTACTCGGTTAAGGACGGCGTCGTCGATTTCTCCGCAACGACGAAGATGACGCGCTCGCCCGTCGTGCCCGCGACCACCGCAGCACCGAAGGAACCGGAGCCGGCCCCGGCACCGTCCGCGCCAGCGACGCCCTTTCCGCTCGTGATCAGGCCCGAGCAGGAAAATCTGCCGCCGGCCGAGCTCGCCGAACTCTTCGCGCGGCAGATCGGCGATATTCTCGCCAAGCTGCGCCAGATTCATCTCGGTCAGTTTCAGGATTCCGGCGTGCTCGCCAATCTGCTCCTGCACGAAACCACCGAGACCGGCATCATGGATCGCTACATCGGCAGTCGCGACCGACGCTGGCTGTGCGAAGGCGTCGCCAATTATACCGCATGGAAGATCGCGCGCGACCGGGCGGGCGAGACCGCCGCGCGGCAGGTTTACGATCTGGCGGGCCAGCTCGCGCTCTATCCCGACCTGCGCGAGAAAATCGACCTGCGGAAATGGCCGGCGGTGGAGAACCAGCATAAGGAGGACGCCAACACACCCTTGAACCGGGCGCACTATGCTTTCGCCGCCCGCGCGGTGTTCCTGATCGCCGAGCGGCACGGCGACGATTTTCTCCCGAAGCTTTTCCAGGAGATCGGGAAAACCCCGCGCACCAAGACCGCCATGCGTACGGTCGAGACCGCTTACCGGAAGCTCGCCCGGGAAGATCTTTCGAGGGTGCTTGCTGCCGCGGTCGCTCCCGGCACGACCACCGCCACCGCCAGTCCAGCGACCACCAAGTAGTTACCCCGCCATGAAAAATCCCGTCATCGTCCCGGTTCTCGCCTCTGGGTTTGGCCGCAGTCTCGCGGCCATTGGATTCGCGCTCGCGCTCTTCGCCCCCGGCGCCCTGCGCGCCGTCGAAGTGACGATCGATGCCAGCATCGCGCCCAAGGCGCCCGAGCCGCTCGCGTTTGCCGTCGGCGGGAAATCGCCCGACGGCCATGTATTCTCGGCCAACAGCCGCTACCTCACGCTCGACGGCCAGCCATGGTTCCCGGTCATGGGGGAATTTCATTACTCGCGCTATCCGGCGGCGGAGTGGGAGACGGAGCTGCTCAAGATGAAGGCCGGCGGCATCAACGTCGTCTCCACCTACGTCTTCTGGATCCACCACGAAGAGACCGAGGGAAAATTCGACTGGTCCGGCCAGCGCGACCTCCGGCGCTTCATCGAGCTCTGCGGCAAGCACGGCCTGCTCGCCTGGGTCCGCGTCGGTCCCTGGGACCACGGCGAGGCGCGCAACGGCGGCTTTCCCGATTGGCTGGTGAAGCGCGGCACGCCGACCCGCACGAACGATCCGGCGTATCTCGAGAGCGTGAAGAAATTCTACGGCGAGATCGGCCGGCAGTTGAAGGGACTTTTCTGGCAGGACGGCGGCCCGATCGCCGGCGTGCAGATCGAGAACGAATACCACCCGGGCCGCGGCGGCATCGAGCACATGCTCGAGCTGCTCAAGCTCGCGCACGAAGCCGGCATCAATGCGCCGTTCTACACCGCGACCGGCTGGGACAACGCTGCCGTGCCGCCCGCGGAATTCCTGCCGGTCTTCGGCGGGTACACCGAGCAGTTCTGGAGCGCCAGCCTCACGGAGCTGCCGCCGAACCAGAATTTCTTTTTCACCGCGATTCGTGCCGAGGACAACGTCATGGGCGACCTCACGCCGAAGAACCCGGGCTACAATTCCAAGTACGACAATTTCCCGTTCCTCACCGCCGAGATGGGCGGCGGCATGTCGATCGCGTACCACCGCCGGCCACTGATGGGCGCCGACGACTCGACCGCCGCGGCGCTGGTCAAGGTCGGCGCCGGCATCACCGGCCTCGGCTACTACATGTATCACGGCGGCACGAATCCCGACGGCCTCACCTCGCTGCAGGAAACCCAGTCGGTCTGGAACGGCTACAACGACATGGAGGCGAAGTCCTACGACTTCCAGGCGCCCCTGCGCGAATTCGGCCAGTTCAACGGCTCGTACCGCACGATGCGCGCGCTGCACCTGTTCCTCCACGACTTCGGCCGGCAGCTCGCGCCGATGGCCGCGTATTTCCCCGCGCAGCAGCTGAAGAGCCGCGACGACACCACGACGCCGCGCGTCACCTTCCGCTCGGACGGAAAGAGTGGTTTCATTTTCATCAACAACTACCAGCGGCTCCATCCGCTCGGGCCGAAGACCGATTTTCAAGTCTCGGTGCAACTTCCGTCCGGCACCGTGCGCGTCCCGCGCCAGCCGACCACGATCCCGGATGGCGTTTACACGCACTGGCCGGTGAACCTCGACGTCGGCGGTGTGCCGCTGCGCTACGCCACGGCGGAGTTGCTCTGCCAAATCGGCGATCCCGACACGCTGGTCTTCTCCGCCTGGCCCGGACTGGAGCCGGAGTTCGCCTTTGTCGCCACGGGCCGCACCGGCATCCAGGCGCTCCGCGCGAAAACGACCCGCGTGGGCGACCTGGTCATCGTCAACGGCATCACGCCGGGCACGAGTCCGACGATCCGCGTGGTCAACGCCGACGGCAGGATCACGCAGATCGTCGTGCTGTCCCGCGAGCAGGGCCTGTCCCTCGCCAAGCTGCCGCTCGCCGGCCGCAACCGCCTTGTGCTTTCGAAGGCCGACGTCTTCGCCGACGGCGATGAACTCCATCTCGCCACGCGCGATCCTGCGGCCCTGCGCGTTGGTCTTTTTCCCGCGCTCGCCACCCCGCCGGAGACGACCGATTCAAAAAACGGCGCCAAAAATGTGGCGGCGGCGGTGACGCGGCCGTTCCGCCCCGCTGACAAAGACGGCATCTTCCAAACCTACATTCCGGCCGCCGCGAATACGGGTTCCGCCTTTCCTGCCTCCGCCGTCCTGATCGAATCCGTCAAACCTGCCGCTCCGTCCGTCCCCGCGCACATGAATCCCAATCCCCGCCGTCACGTGGCGATGGAACCGGAGGACGCCGATTTCGACCGCGCCGCGCAGTGGCGCCTGAAGATGCCGGCGCCGACTGCGACGGCGGCGGCCGCCGCCGGGCAGGGTCAGGGACGCGACTTTCTGGAAATCTCCTACGTCGGCGATGTCGCGCGACTCTATTCCGGCGCGCATTTCGACAACGACAATTTCTACAAAGGCACGCCCTGGGAGATCGCGCTCTGGCGCTTCACGCCGGAGGAACTCGCCCACGGACTCGACCTGAAGATCCTCCCGCTGCGCCAGGACACGCCCCTCTACCTCGCCGCCGGCGCGCGGCCGGACTTCCCCAACGGCGCCGACGCCCTGCAGCTCAAGAGCGTGAAGATCGTCCGCGAATACAACGCGATCTTCGACACGCATTGAGGTGGAACGCGTTGTCCCTAACGCGTTGAACGCTCCGTCCGCGATTCAAGTTGGCAACGTCCACAGCGCGTTGGGGACAACGCGTTCCACCTGGCTGCAGCGAAACGGCCGGTCGGCCCGGCCTGTCAGAGAGGCGCTAAGTTTGGCTTGTCCTGTTTTAGCGCTCTTTCATTGTAGCCATAATTTGGCTAGCAAAAATATGTCCAAAAAAGCCACTTCTTCCTCGGTGTCAGGCTTCGGAGGCTATCTGCGCGCCCTTCGTGCCGAGCGGCATCTGACGCTCCGTGAGGTCTCCGCCGCGGTCGGCATGGACCAAGCGCACCTGAGCAAGGCGGAGCTTAACCAACGGCTGCCCACGCCGGCCCAGGTCAGCGCGCTCGCGCGTTTCTTCCGCCAGGATTTGGTGGAATTCGAGGCGCACTGCATTGCGGAAAAATTCCGCCGCCGGCACGCCGGCAGCGCGGCGGCGCTCCACGCGATTCGGCTGCTGCACGGGGAGCAGCAACTTGGCGGGACGACCATTGCGGTGAGGACGAGCGCTCGAGTGGCGACGAAAAAGGCCAAATCGGTCGTCGTGCCGCCGCTGCCGGAACCATCCTCGCTGCCGGAATCGATTCCCGAGGAGAGCCGCGGCGTCACGGTTCTGCACTTGGATTAGAGCCTGTTCACCGGTGAATTCCGGTAGGGCAGATCTTCGACCTGCCTGTTCGGGCCGAGTCCAAAGTGGAACGCAGCATCGACCTCGACGCGTTGAGAAGCCCGCCGAGATGAAACTCGGGCGGAGCCAGGCCCGCGTTGAGGTCCACACGCTCTAGCTCGAAACCAGTTCCCGTCAGCGCCCGTACTGTCCGGTGAGCTCCCGCAGATAACCGGCGGTGCCACCCGTCACTCCCTCCAGATGCTCCGGACGATAGCGCCACTGCCAGTTGCCCTCGGCTCTGCCGGGAGTGTTGAACCGGCCTTCGGAGCCAAGGCTGAGGATGTCCTGGAACGGAATGATCGCGAGGCGGCTGACCGACGCGTAGGCGGTGCGGATGAAATCCCAGCCGACTTCCTGGCCGCCGACCCGCAGATAGCGGCGCACATGGTCGCGCTCCGCTTCCGAAGCCGTGGCGTACCAGCCGCGCGAGGTGTCGTTGTCGTGCGTGCCGGGATAGATCACGCTGTTGGGAGTGAGATTGTGCGGGAGATAGATGTTCTTGGCGTCGTTGCCGAAAGCGCACTGGAGGATCGCCATGCCGGGCAGGCCGGTGTTGTCCCGCAGCTTGGTCACTTCCGGAGTCAGCACGCCGAGATCTTCGGCGATGATCCGGGCGCCCGGAAATTCCGCCTGCATCGCCTGAAAAAACGGCAGACCCGGCCCCGGGATCCAGGCCCCGCCACGGGCGTTTTTCGCGGGAAAGGGAATGCGCCAGAAATCCTGGAAGCCGCGGAAGTGATCGATGCGCACGACGTCGTACATCGCGAACGAGGCCCGCAGCCGCTCCCGCCACCAGGCGTAATGGTCAGTCGCATGGCGCGACCACAGATAGAGCGGATTGCCCCAGAGCTGCCCATCGGCCGAGAAGTAATCCGGCGGCACGCCGGCGACCGCGAGCGGCAGGAAGGTCTTGGGGTCGAGCTCGAACAGCTCGGGATTGGCCCAGACATCGGCGGAGTCGGCCGCGACGAAGATCGGCAGGTCGCCGATCAGGCCGATTCCGCGCTTGGCCGCGGACTGCTTCACGCGATTCCACTGTCCGAAGAAAACATACTGCGTGAACTGGTGCGCCTCGATCGCCTCGGCAAGTTGTGCGCGCAGGCCGCTTTTTTTCGCATCCGCGACGTTGCGGCTTTCGGCGGGCCATTCCCACCACGGCCGGCCGCCATGATGGTCCTTGAGCGCGCGGAAGAACGCATACGACTCGAGCCAGCCGGCCTGCTCCCGCTGAAAATCGGCGAAACCGCCGTAAAGCGCCGGCCGGCCGGCACGGCGGTAGCGCTGATGCGCCTCGAACAGCAGCGGCCATTTGAGCTGGTAGAGGGCACCGTAGTCCACGCGTTCCGCACCGAGCCGCGCGAGCGGCGCCAGGGCGCTCGCGTCGAGCAGGCCGTGATTCACCAACTCGCGCAGATCGATCAGGTAGGGATTGCCCGCGAAGGCGGAGAAGCACTGGTAGGGCGAATCGCCGAAGCCGGTCGGCCCGAGCGGACAAAGCTGCCAGTACCTGGCGCCCGCCGCCTGGAGGAAATCGAGAAAACGTTCGGCCGAAGCGTCGAAGGTCCCGATGCCCTGATCGCCGGGGAGGGACGTGGGGTGGAGCAGCACGCCCGCAGCCCGGGAGGAGAGCCAGTTGAACAACGGAAGCGCGGAAGCGGAGGCAGCGACCTTGCCCGAGGAAGATTTCATGAAAGGAGGAAAAGGGAAAACCGTGCGGGAGGATGGGACGCGGCTTTGACCTTGGCCAGCGCAGCTTGATCAAATGAAACCGAAGCGCCCGTAATTTGCGCGGCGCAGGCCGCGCTCAGGATACGGGAGACGGGCGACCGATGACAGGGGCGAAAACAGAGGGTTCTTTGGGGAAAAGTTGCTGGGGCGGAGCGGAAGCGCGGTGCTGTCAAACCCCGCCGGCTCGGACAGTCCATCTTCGGATCGGCCTCGGTATTCCTCCTGTAAAAAAACCGGGTTTCTTCCGGAGGTCCTGATTTCAGCTTCACGGATTCGCGTTGGCTGCGGATGCGCCGAGGGAACCCGGCACGGAGGAATTCGTCATAGTTATCATGAAAACGAAACTCCCCCAACTTCTGCTGGCCGTCCTGCTCGGCCTGGCCTCCGGGCTGGCGCTGCAGGCGGCTCCCGCCGCCAAATCCGAGCCGCGGGCGGACGTGATCTTCTTCGAGCGCGAAAAGTTCACCGATGTCCGTGACAGCTACATGGAAACACCCAAAGGCCGCGACGCGATCCTTGCGCAGATCAAGGATTACATCGTCGACCGCGCGAAGTGGTACGTGCCGGAGGGCTCGAAGCTCACGGTCACGATCAATGACATCGACCTCGCCGGTGACTTCGAGCCGGAGCGCGGCGTGCGCTTCCAGGACATCCGCATGATGCGTGAGATCTACCCGCCCCGGATCAAGCTGGCCTACAAGCTGGTCGATTCCTCGGGCAATGAAGTCCAGCACGGCACACGCGAGCTGACTGACCTGAGCTACCTGCAGAACCTCCAGTTCAATCCGAACGACAACCTGCGCTTTGAAAAGCAGCTGCTGGACGACTGGATGCGCAAGGACTTCAAGCGCGTGAAGTAACAAATCAGGGGACAGATGGCCGGAGACCGGAGACAGGCGTTTCCGTAAACCGGATCTTGGGCGTCTGGTGGGTGGTCTGGGCGTCGCATGACGGCTCCTTTATTGGGCCTGGGGTGCTCACCTGCCGCCGGTCCCCCGGACTCCCGCCTCCTGAGATTTGCCTTGCGTCCCACCCCGACCTCTGCGTCCTTCCCGGACCTCGTTAGAGAAAGCGTTAGATGACAGGATCTGGTGAGTCGTTGGCTGAGCGTAGGCTTAAGTGATGATTTCGAAACCCACGGTGGGAACGGAACTGGCAGCGGACGGTGGATCTACGAAATATCACATGAGCAACTCCAAACTCTACGTCGGCAACATGTCTTTTAAGACGACCGAAGACGAACTCCGCACGGCCTTCGGCCAGTTCGGCAGCGTCACCGACGTTTACGTCGCGATGGACAAGATGACCGGCCGCCCGCGCGGCTTTGCGTTCGTCACCATGGGCACGGCCGAAGAGGCCAAGGTCGCGGCGGAAAAGCTGAACGGCACCGATCTCGGTGGCCGCGCCCTGACCGTCAATGAGGCCCGTCCGAAGGAAGAGCGCCCGGGTGGCGGCTTCGGCGGCGGCGGCGGCCGTGGTTTCGGCGGCGGCGGCGGCGGTCGTGACCGCGGCGGCTTCGGTGGTGGCGGCGGCCGCGATCGCGGCGATCGTCGTTACTAATCGACTCCTTCATTACTGAATTTGCACGGGACGGAGCTCCTCGGGGCTCCGTCCTTTTTATTTCCCGTTTTTTCCGACCGTTCGTGATTTCTGAATTCGCATCGAGGCTCAGCCGCGCAGAAAAAAATTCTGCAGGCGGACCGACCTCTGCGATTCCGCGCCTCTGTGCGAGACCGCTTGGATTAATTCAGAAGCCAGGAAGCCAAGGATTCCGATCGGGCTCGATGAATTCGGGCCTTTTTCCTGATTCCTGAGTTCCAGATAACCAATCCACTCCTCTCCGCCTGATTTCCTTCATGCCTTTCAAAGCTCTCAATCTTTCCGAGCCCGTTCTTCGCGGCGTCCAGCACGCCGGCTACACGGATCCCACGCCCATCCAGCTGCGGGCCATTCCCGCCGTGCTCAGCGGCCGCGACCTCGTCGCCTCCGCCCAGACCGGCACGGGCAAGACCGCGGCCTTCGCGCTGCCCATCCTCACCCGGCTCGGCAACCACGGCCGCCCGCGCGTCCTGGTGCTCGAACCCACGCGCGAACTCGCGGCGCAGGTCGAGACCGCGTTCCGCGACTTCGCCCGCTTCACGGACATTCGCACCGTCGCGGTTTTCGGCGGCGTCGGCTATGGACTTCAGCGCACCGAGCTCCGGCGCGGCGTCGACATCATTGTCGCCACGCCCGGACGACTCATGGATTACCTGAAGGAAGGCACGATCAACCTCCGCGACATCACCATCCTGGTGCTCGACGAGGTCGACCGCATGCTCGACATGGGCTTCCTTCCCGTGGTCCGCGACATCATCGGCCGCTGCCCGAAGGAACGGCAGACGCTGTTCTTCTCCGCGACCGTCCCGCCCGAAATCGCCGCCGTCGCGTCCTTTGCGCTGCGCGATCCCTTCCGCGTGGAAGTGGGCGTGAACCGTTCCGTCAATGAATCGGTCAACCACGCGCTGTACCCGGTGGCGCTCGAGCAGAAATTCGACCTGCTGGTGGCGCTGCTGGCGAAGACCGATTTCGACAGCGTGCTGGTCTTTTCCCGCACCAAGCACGGTGCCGACAAGATCGCCCGCCGGCTCAAGGCGGCGAACCATTCGGTGGCGGTGCTGCACGCGAATCGCTCGCAGAACCAGCGCATCGAGGCGCTCGCCGGCTTCAAGAGCGGCAAATACGAGGTGATGGTCGCGACCGACATCGCCGCGCGCGGCATCGACGTGGCTGGCGTCTCGCACGTGATCAATTACGACGTGCCGGAAAAGCCCGAGGACTACGTGCACCGCATCGGCCGCACCGGCCGGGCGCAGGCGGTGGGCG
>CALFNJ010000671.1 GCA_937902865.1 uncultured Opitutaceae bacterium | reverse complement strand
GCTCATTCGCGAGGTTCAGAAACTCCGGCCCAAACTGCGCAAATAAAGTCGCCGTCCGTCAGGTGCTCCCGGCGCTCTCTTTCACCCGTCCGCCCCATGCGACCCGGGTGGCTTCGCGCTTGCCCGGCCTCAAACCTGACCATAGTCTCTGCCTAACCTCTCGCAGAAAAACTGCGCTGGAGCCTAGCTCCAGCGGTTTTTCAGCCCGCCCGTTCCGGGCGGGCTTTTTGCGGCCCATGCGCCGGCCTTTACGTTTTCGCGAAGATGACCATAGTGAGGTTATGTCCCAGCCCGATCCCAACCGCGTTGCCGCCCAGTTGCTCGCTCACCGCGACCGCTTCAAGGCGTTCCTGGCCGCGCGCGTCGGCAACGAGGCCGACGCCGAGGACTTGCTGCAAACCGGTCTGGTCAAGGCGCTCGAACGGGCCGGGGAGATCAAGGACGACGAGAAGGCCGTGCCGTGGTTCTATCAGGTCTTGCGCAACGTGGCGGTGGACCACGCCCGGAGCCGCAGCGCCGCGCACCGGCGGGACGAGGCGTGGACTTCCGACCTGCTGACCCTCGCCGACGATCCCGAGGCCGAGCGCGTGCTCTGCGCCTGTTTCGAGAAACTGTTGGATCAGATGAAGCCAGCCCACGCGTATTTGCTGCGACAGGTGGAGCTCCAGGGCGAATCCGTGACCAGCGCCGCCGCCCAGTTGGGTATTTCCGCCAACAACGCCAGTGTCACTTTGCACCGCGCCCGGCAGGAACTACGGGCGAAGTTGACCGACTTCTGCGGCAGTTGCTCCTGTCTCGACGACTGCAATTGCCAATAACCGACGCTCGCTAATAGCAGCCTGCCGCCCGGCTAGCACACCAGACGGCCGAACGGCAGGCCCCCGCGAGGTCAGAGCCGAGTCCGCCGCAAGCGCAGCGCATTCGTGATGACACTCACAGAACTGAGACTCATCGCGGCACCGGCGATGATGGGACTCAGGAGCCATCCGAATACCGGATACAGGGCACCGGCCGCAAGCGGAACTCCCAGCGCGTTGTAGACGAAGGCGAAGAACAGGTTCTGGCGGATGTTGCTCATCGTGGCCCGCGAGAGATGGATCGCCTTCGCGATGCCACGCAGGTCTCCCTTCACGAGCGTGACGCCCGCACTCTCGATGGCCACATCGGTGCCCGTGCCCATCGCGAGCCCCACGTCCGCCGCTGCGAGCGCGGGAGCATCGTTGATGCCGTCGCCGGCCATGGCGACACTGCCGCCTTCGCGTTGCAGCGACTCCACCAGCCGGATTTTGTCGGCGGGCTCCACTTCGGCTTCGAAGCGATCCAAGCCGAGTTCCTTCGCCACCGCTGCTGCCGTGGCCCGGTTGTCGCCCGTCGCCATCACGAGTTTGAGCCCGAGGCGATGCAGGTCCGCAATGGCTTCGCGCGTCGTGGCCTTGATCGGATCGGCCACCGCCAGCAGGCCGGCGAGCTGGCCATCGAGGCCCACGTAAAGCACCGTCTTGCCCTGCGCCTGCAAGGCCTGCGCCCGCGCGGTCACGTCCGCTGCCACCGTCACCCGCTCCGCCTCGAGGAATTTCGGTTTGCCGACAAGCACGCTGCGATTTTCCCCCGTGCCGGCGCCGCCGCCCGCCGTGACAGAACGGAAGCCGGTGACTTCGCCAAGGGCGAGTTTGCGCGTGGCGGCGCCGCGCACGATGGCGGCGGCCAGCGGGTGTTCCGACGAGCGTTCCACCGCCGCCGCGAGGCGGACCAGCGTGGCTTCATCGACTCCGTTCAACGGCACGACCTCGACCAATTCCGGGTGGCCTTCCGTCAGCGTGCCGGTTTTGTCCACGACGAGCCACTGCACCTTGCCGAGGGTTTCGAGCGCTTCGGCATTCTTCACCAAAATGCCCGCCTGCGCACCGCGACCGATGCCGACCATGATCGACATGGGCGTCGCGAGACCGAGTGCACACGGGCAGGCGATGATCAGCACGGCCACCGCGTTCACGATCGCATGCGCGAGCGCCGGGCTCGGGCCGAAGAAATACCAGATGCCAAAGGTCAGCGCCGCGATGGCGACCACCGTCGGCACGAAGATCCCCGCCACCTTGTCCGCGAGCCCTTGAATGGGCGCACGGCTCCGTTGCGCGTCCGCCACCATGGCGACGATCCGGGACAGCATCGTATCCGAACCGATCTTCTGCGCGGTCATGACAAAGCTGCCGGTGGCGTTGACCGTGCCGCCGGTCACGCTCGCGCCCGGACCCTTTTCGACCGGGATCGACTCGCCGGTGAGCATCGATTCGTCCACCGCGGACGAGCCTTCCTCGACGCGGCCGTCCACGGGCACCTTCGCGCCCGGGCGCACCCGCAGCCGGTCCCCCGGCTGCACTTCGGAGAGCGGCACCTCGCGGTCACCGCCCGCCTCGACGCGCAGCGCGGTCGGCGGGGCCAGATTCATGAGGGCCTTGATCGCACTGGAGGTCCGGGCCCGCGCCCGCAGCTCCAGCACCTGGCCGAGCAGCACGAGGACGATGATCACCGCTGCCGCCTCGAAATACACGTCCACCACACCGTGGGTCTTCATCGCCTCCGGGAACAGA
>CALFNJ010000670.1 GCA_937902865.1 uncultured Opitutaceae bacterium | reverse complement strand
GCTATTCGCTGACCGGCGCCAAGAACCGCCCGGCGCCGCCGACCGGCTCGGGCTACGAGGTGGACAAGCTGAGCGCGAAGTACGTCGAAGGTTATTTCCACGGCTACACCGATCCGATCGCGAAGGAACTCGGGCCGCTCTTCGGAAAATCTCTGCGCTACGTCATGATGGATAGCTGGGAGGCCGGCATGCAGAACTGGACGGACGACATGATCTCCGAGTTCAAGACGCGCCGCGGCTACGACCCGACGCCCTACCTGCCGATCCTCGCGGGCCGGGTGATCGAGAACTCCGAGGTGAGCGACCGCTTCCTCTGGGACTTCCGCCGCACGCTGGCGGACATGTTCGCCGACAATCACTACGGCACGATGGCGCGCCTGCTGAAAGAGCGCGGCGTCGGCGTCTACGCAGAGGCGGCGGGCGTTTCGATGGAGATCATCGAGGACACGCTGCTGAACAAGAGCAAGGTGGACATCCCGATGGGTGAGTTCTGGGTCCGCGCGCTCCATCCGGAGTTGCAGTATTACGTCGACGTCCGCGGCGCGGCCTCGGCGGCGCACATCTACGGCAAGAACCTCGTGGCCACCGAGTCGTTCACCGGCGGCGGCTATGAGGCGCCTTACACGCTGAAGCGCGTCGGCGACTACTGGTTCGCCCAGGGCGTGAACCGGATCGTCTTCCACACCTCGGCCGAGCAGCCGCTCGACACCAAGCCCGGCAACACGATGGTCGGCACGCACATCAACCGGAACATCACCTGGGCCGAACAGGCGAAGCCGTTCATGAGCTATCTGGCGCGCAATTCGTACATGCTCCAGCAGGGACTGTTCGTCGCCGATCTCGCCTACCTGCTGCCCGAGGGCGCGCCCTCGAGCCAGCCGTTCTGGGGCGCCGGTCTGCAGCCGGAGCCGCCGGAGGGCTATGATTACGACTGCATCAACGCCGACGTGCTGCTGAACCGCATGAGCGTCGGTCCCGACGGCCGCCTCATGCTGCCGGACGGCATGAGCTATCGCGTGCTGGTGCTGCCGGAGAACGACCAGATGACCGTGCCCGTGCTCCGCAAGATCCGTGAGCTCGTGCTGGGTGGCGCCACGGTCGTCGGCCCCAAGGCCGTCAAGACCCCGAGCCTCGCCGGCGGTCCGAACGCCGATACCGAATTGCATGCGCTCGCGGCCGACGTCTGGGGCGACCTCGACGGCGTGATCCGCAACCGCCGTTATTTCGGCAAGGGCTTCGTCGCCTGGGGCCTCCCGCTGACCGACGTGCTGTCGGCCACGCGCGTCCAGAAGGATTTCGAGTACAGCCACGGCCTCGACGCCGACACGGTCTGGATCCATCGCCGCGCGGGCGACACCGACATCTACTACCTCGCGAACCACACGGACCACGCGCAGGACTTCGACGCGCGCTTCCGCGTCGCGGGCAAGGAAGCCGAGCTCTGGCATTCCGATACCGGCGTCGTTGAACCAGCCAGCTATCGGATCGCCGATGGCCGCACGACCGTGCCGCTGCACCTCGCCGAGCGTGAATCGGTGTTTGTCGTCTTCCGTCACGCCACGACGACCGCGGAGCGCATGCTGCCGCGTCCGCAGTCGACCACCCTGACGACGGTGGCCGGCTCGTGGGATGTCAGCTTCCCGCCCAACTGGGGCGCCCCGGCGAAGATCACACTTCCGACCCTCGCTTCGTGGACGGTCAACGCCGACCAGGGTGTGAAGTACTTCTCCGGCACGGCGACGTACACCAAGAGCCTCGAAGTGCCGGCGTCCTGGATAAAGCCCGGCGCGAAGCTGGTGCTGGACCTCGGCACGGCGCGCGACATCGCGGAAATCTCCGTGAACGGCAAATCGCTCGGCCTCCTCTGGAAGCCGCCGTACCGGGTGGACGTCACGTCGGCCCTCAAGGCCGGCGCGAACCAACTCGAGATCAAAGTCACGAACGAGTGGACGAACCGCCAGGTCGGCGACCGCCAGGGTCCGCCGGACAAGCGCATTCTCACCTCCGACGCCCCCGCGCCCCGCGGTGGCGGAGCTCCCGCCGCCGCCCCCGCCGCCGGTGGCGCCGGTGGCCGCGCTGGCGCTCCACCCGCGGGCGGCCGCTCCGGTGCCGGCGGCGGCAACGGCGTCTTCGGCGGCCTGCAGGTCCTGAACGAATCCGGCCTGCTCGGACCCGTGACCCTCGTCTCCCAGACCACGAATTAAAAACGCTGGTCACCACGAAACACACCAAACACACGAAAAGGTAGGGCGCGTTATCCCTAACGCGCCGCTCCCGATCCGGTTGCCCACGGAACACACGGAAAACACGGAATTCAGGCCTCGGCCTTCCGTGTGATCCGTGTGTTCCGTGGGCCCTTCATTTCCGGGGTCCGGGATTTCGTGTGGTTCGTGTTTTTCGTGGTGCCTCATCCGGCCTTTTTCGGGGAATCAGGAGCGAAAACAGAGGGTGTCACGCGAAGACGCGAAGGACGCGAAGAAAAGGCAGTCGGTTTTTCTTCGCGCCCTTCGCGTCTTCGCGTGACCCGGATCGGTGGATTGCCTCCGGTGGCTGATTTCAGTTCTTGCAACGGGCCGGGTGAATCCGGCAATTTGGCCGTTCGGTTTGGCGCGGTAGCCAAGTGGTAAGGCCGAGCTCTGCAAAAGCTCTATGCGCCGGTTCAATTCCGGCCCGCGCCTCCAAACTTTTACCCCGTTTCGCGGTCGCTGGGCGAAAACGAGGCACGCGAGGAAGGGATCGTGTAGATCGATCCGAATATGATGTGATGAGCGCTTTGCCCAAATTTGAGTTTCAGGTCGGCGAGAACTGGCAGCTGCATCAGTTCCCCAAAGTCTTTGTGCGTGAGCAGACCAAAGGGCCGGCAAGGTTGAAGATTGCGGCCTCGGAGCGGGGCTCGGATATTTTGCTTCAGCTAGCTGCGGTGCTGGGCGAGTCGTTTGCGCTGCTTTACGTTCTGGTCGTGCCACGCGGAGGAAGTGCCGAAGGTCGCTATCAGAGTCCCTGGCTCGGCCGGGAGCAGATGGCGGAGATGTTCGGAAAGTTTGCGGACTACTGGGACCAGGATGGCCGGCACCATGTCTGGCTCTTTTCGCAGTCTGATCGGGCCACGTTGGTTTACGATCAGCATAACGTCATTTTTGCCTATGGGCCGCTCGAGGACTACGTGCGCCTTCTGGAGGCAAGCGGCTTTGCGGAGGCTCGAGCGCTGCCGTTTCCGGCTCCCCATACCCATTGCTACCATCCGACCTTCGATCCGCTCGAACGGGAGCTGACGTCGCTGCCGAACTGGCAGCATTCACCGCTCCGTGAGGGAGATGCCTGGTAAACATAGGGATCGTCGCCGTAAACCTCGTGAAGATGACGGCCTTCTAAGAAAATCAGTTCTGGGGCGTCTGATCGGTATGAGACTGGCTTTCGCCCTCTTGCTCGCCGGAACTGTGGCGTCGCCGCCGCTTTCGCTGCCCGCCGCCGAGGCGCCGCTGCTGCAGCCAGCGGCTCCGGACGCGGCGGCGCTTGCACCTGTGGCCGAATCTTCGAAAAGCCCGGCGTCCCCATCCTCCAGCGAAACGGCGGGAGAGTGGTCGGAAATCGTCGACCACATGCGCGGGCGTTTGGTCGCCGACACCGGAATGGATGTCTCCGGTGCGACCGAGGTGGGGATCTTCATCGAATTGGAAAACCTCGAGCTGGGATCCTTCAGCCGGCGGATTTTGATCTTTGCGCGCGATCGCAGCCTCCAGTGGGCGATGACCGACGCGCACGGCAAGGCGATGCCGGGGTGGGGACGGGACGTTCCCTGGACGATCGATTACTTCTACGTCAACGAATCGGTGTCGGTTCCCGCTTTTGGACGGCGGCGCTTTCTGATCTGCTCCGGCAATTACCACACGTTGCACGAGGGAGTTTTTGGAACCGGCGCTCCCGCGCTCGTCTTTTTCCAAGGCCCCGGCGTTCCCCTCTGGCATCTGGTGGCGGGCGGCGACGAAGCCTATCTGCTTCGCGCCACCTTCAAAGGCCTAGAGGGAGGGCGGACGGATTTTGATTTGTACTGGAGCGGTCCGCTCTCCCTTCCTCCGGTCGCGCTCCAGCCGAAGCCGAAAACCGCAGAGCACCTTTTCCCGGCTCGACGGTGAACGGACTTGGAAAATTGGCACTGTGCCATGTCATCGGGTGTGAAGTGGCACCTGGCGCTCCTGGTCACCGATCTCCCCTCGCAAAAAGTTAACTCATGCGAACCGCACTCGTTCTTGGCTTGAGCGCCCTGGGTGTCGCCTTGGTGGGCGGATGTGCGACGCCGACAGCCGCGCCCAAGCCGGTGATCGGTCTGTTTGCGGTCGAATCTCTTTACATACTTCCCGCCGATGAGGTGCCGCTCGCGCAGCTGGATCGTGTTCCCAAAATCACGCCC
>CALFNJ010000669.1 GCA_937902865.1 uncultured Opitutaceae bacterium | reverse complement strand
TCCGATTTTCGTGTGTTTCGTGTATTTCGTGGTGATCCTCCGAATTCCGCGCCTTGCCTCCCTTGCACTCTCCACGCAACGTGCCCCTCCGTTTGCTGTCCCTTCTACCCCTCCCCCGTTTCCCATGAAATCCCTCCGACCCTTGGTTGTCCCCGGTCTGCTCGCGTTCGGCCTGTTGCTCGCCGGCTGCGGCAAGAAATCCGACGCCTCCGCGTCCGCGACGCCCGCCGCCTCCGGCAGCGGCCAGCCGGTCAAAATCGGCTTCCTCGTCAAACAGCCCGAGGAGCCGTGGTTCCAGCTGGAGTGGAAGTTCGCCGACCTCGCCGCCAAGGATCTCGGCTTCACCGTGGTGAAGATCGGTGCGCCCGACGGTGAGAAGGTCCTTTCCGCGATCGACAACCTCGCGGCCGCCGGCGCCCAAGGCTTCGTCATCTGCACGCCCGACACCCGCCTCGGGCCCGGCATCGTCGCCAAGGCCAAGGCCGCCGGGCTCAAGCTCATCAGCGTGGACGACCAGTTCATCGGCGCCGACGGCAAGCCGATGACCGAGGTGCACCACCTCGGCATCTCCGCCGGCAAGATCGGCGCCGACGTCGGCACCACCCTCGCCGCCGAGATGAAGAAGCGCGGCTGGACGCCCGCCGACACCGCGGTCTGCGCGGTGACCTTCGAGGAGCTCGCCACCGCCAAGGAGCGCACCGACGGTGCGATCAACGCCCTCATCGCCGCCGGCTTTCCCGCCAACCGCATCTTCAAGGCGCCGCAGCGCACGAGCGACATCCCGGGCGCGTTCGACGCGGTCAACGTCCTCCTCACCCAGCAGCCCGCCGTGAAGCACTGGCTCGTCTGCGGCATGAACGACAGCGCCGTGCTCGGCGCTGTCCGCGCCCTCGAGGGCCGCGGTTTCGCGGCCGACAGCTCCGTCGGCATCGGCATCAACGGCACCGACTGCATCCCCGAGCTCGAAAAGGAAAAGCCCACCTCGTTCTACGGCTCGATGCTCCTTTCGCCCAAGCGCCACGGCAGCGAGACGGTCACCATGATGTACCACTGGATCAAGGACGGCCAGGAGCCGCCGCTCGACAGCCGCACCACCGGCATCCTGATCACGCGCGAAAATTTCCGCCAGGTGCTCAAGGAGCAGGGCATCCGGGAATAACGTAGGGGCGTCCCTCGCGGACGCCCGTTCGCGCCGCCCACCGGAATCGAGAGCCGGGCGTCCACCAGGAACGCCCCTACGTCGACCTTCATGTCCTCCACTGTCGCGACCTCCCTCGCCTTCGACCGCGTCTCGATGGAGTTCCCCGGCGTCAAGGCGCTGGATAACGTCTCGTTCGGCGTCGCCGGCGGTTCGGTCCATGCGCTCGTCGGCGAAAACGGCGCCGGCAAGTCCACGCTGCTGAAGATCCTCAGCGGCGCCTACACGCCTTCCGACGGCACGCTGCAGCTCGATGGTCAGCCGCGGCGATTCGACGGCACGTCCGCCGCGATCGAGGCCGGCATCGCGGTGATCTACCAGGAACTCCATCTCGTGCCGGAGATGAGCGTCGCGGAGAATCTTTTCCTCGGCCATCTCCCGCAGCGCCACGGCATCGTCAACCGACGCGAGCTCGCCGCCGCGGCGCGCAAGCAGCTGGAGATGATCGGCGAGAGCATCGATCCGTGGACCAAGGTCGGTCGGCTCCCGCTCGCCCAGCGCCAGATGGTCGAGATCGCCAAGGCCCTCACCCGCGGCGCGCGCGTGATCGCGTTCGACGAGCCGACGAGCAGCCTGTCCGACCGCGAGGTCCGGCGGCTTTTCACCATCATCCGCGAACTAAAGGCCCGCGGTTGCGCGATCCTCTACGTTTCGCACCGGATGGAGGAAATCTTCGAGCTCTGCGACGCCATCACGATCCTGCGCGACGGCCGGCACGTGGAAAGCGGACCGCTCGCCGGCTTCACGCGCGACAAGGTCGTGCAGCGCATGGTCGGCCGCGAACTTGCGAACATCTATAACTACCAGCCCCGCCCTCACGCCGCTCCCGCGCTCGCGGTCGAGGGCCTGCTCGGACCGGGTCTCACCGCGCCCTGCTCGTTTTCCGCCGCGGCGGGCGAGATTCTCGGCTTCTTCGGCCTCGTCGGCGCCGGCCGCAGCGAGTTGATGCGGCTGATCTTCGGCGCCACGCCCATCGCCGCCGGCCGGGTCCTGCTGGCCGGCGAGCCCGTGAAGCTCGCGGCGCCGCGCCACGCGATCGAGGCCGGCATCGTGCTCTGCCCCGAGGACCGGAAGAAGGAGGGCATCGTCCCGATCCGCTCCGTCCTCGAGAACACCAATCTCAGCGCCCGGCGCCGCCATGCTCGCGGCGGCATCCTCATCAACGAAGGCTGGGAGCAATCCAACGCCTCCCTCCGCGCCGAGCAGCTGCGCGTGAAGACGCCGTCGCTGCAGCAGCTCATCCGCAACCTCTCCGGCGGCAACCAGCAGAAGGTCATCCTCGGCCGCTGGCTCTCCGAGAACGTGAAGGTGATCCTCCTCGACGAGCCCACCCGTGGCATCGACGTCGGCGCGAAGAGCGAGATCTACGCGATCATGCAGGACCTCGCCCGGCAGGGGGTGTGCGTCATCGTCGTTTCCAGCGAGCTGCCCGAGGTCCTCGGCGTCTCCGACCGCATCGCCGTGATGCGCCAGGGCGTCATCGCCGCCGTCCTCGACCGTGCCGACGCCACCGAGGAAAAGGTCCTCAAGCTCGCCCTCCCCGCCGAAACCGCCCGGGCCTCCTGAAATTTTTCACCACGAAATACACGAACCACACGAAAGCCCGGACATCGGAATGAAGGCCCACGGAACACACGGACTACACAGAAAGCAGAAGTCCTTTCTCATGCCCGGCGGATTTATTCCGTGGCATCCGTGTGTTCCGCGGGCATCTCTCCGATTTTCGTGTGCTTTGTGTTTTTCGTGGTGACCTAATCCTGCGCTGCCATGTCGTCCGCCTCCGCTCCCAAACCCGCCACCGCCTTCGGTAATTTCTTCGACCGGGCCGGCATGCTCGTCGTGCTCGCGATCCTGTTTCTCGCCTGCGCGTTCGGCGTCGATAATTTCTTCTCCTGGGCGAACATGAAGGGCCTCGCCCTCGCGGTCTCCATGACGGGCATGGTGTCCTGCACGATGCTGTTCTGCCTCGCGGCGGGAGACTTCGACCTCTCGGTCGGCTCGGTCGTCGCCTGCGCGGGCGTCCTCGCCGCGGTCGTGATGAATCGGACCGGCAGCATCACCCTCGGCATCCTCGCCGGACTCGGCGCCGGCGCGCTCGTCGGCTTCGTCAACGGCTTCGTCGTCGCCAAGCTGCGCATCAACGCGCTCATCACGACGCTCGCCACGATGCAGATCGTCCGCGGCCTCGGCTACCTCGCGTCGGACGGCATCGCGGTCGGCATCCAGCGCGAGGGCTTCTTCGTCCTCGGCAACTCCACCTTTCCGAGCGGCGAGTTCAGCCTCTTCGGCACGACGTTCCACGGCATTCCGACGCCCGTGCTGATCACCGCCGCGTGTTTCGCCGTGTTCGGATTTCTCCTCAATCGCACCGTCTTCGGCCGCGACACGCTCGCCGTCGGCGGCAATTCCGAGGCCGCGCACCTCGCCGGCATCGCGGTCGATCGGGTGAAGATCGCGATCTTCACCGCCCAGGGTGTGATGGCCGCCTTCGCCGGCATCGTGCTCGCGTCACGCGTCACCAGCGGCCAGCCGAAGACCTCCGAAGGATTCGAGCTCGAGGTGATCTCCGCCTGCGTCCTCGGCGGCGTCTCGCTCACCGGCGGCGTCGGCAGCATGGCCTTCGTCATCGCGGGCGTGCTCATCATGGGGATCGTCCAGAACGCGATGAACCTGCTGAACGTCCCGACGTTCTACCAATACGTCGCCCGCGGCCTGATCCTCCTCGCCGCCGTGCTCTTCGACCGCTGGAAGCGCCGCCGGGCCTGAAGCTGCCCACGGTTCGATGTAGGGGCGTCCCTTGGGACGCCCGTTCGCTCCGCTAAGCGGGAACTCGGGCCCGAGGAATTCGATGCGGTGTCGCATAGAGACACGGAGCACACAGCTCGAAACTGGCAACAACGCGGACGGAGCCGAAAACGCGTTGGGGACAACGCGTTCCACCCCCGATCCGGTTAAACGGATCGGTCTTCTCCTCGGGAGGGAGTCAACGTGCGCGGCCGCGCGAACGGATCACCGGGTTCACTTCCCTATTCCCATTGATATTCGATGTGAAGGCGATCGCCGATGCCCGAAATCGACTTGGCGGCCCGCGATCTGCCAGCCCAGCGGGCTTCGATTCCGCGCCCGCAGCGTTCATCCTGACGTGGGGCAGCCCACCGTCGTGGGCGACGGAAAGTAAGCCAAGCGGAGTCCGAGTCACTTCCGCCCA
>CALFNJ010000668.1 GCA_937902865.1 uncultured Opitutaceae bacterium | reverse complement strand
TGTCGCTGCTGGGCCTCGCGGGCGTCTGGGTGGTGAACGAGGTTTCGCGCACTTGGCTGCTGGGTGGCTTTCCCTGGCTGCCGCTCGCCGCCAGCCAATGGGAGCGCACCAGCATCCTGCAAGTCGCCGCCTACACCGGCGCAAGCGGCGTCTCGTTCGTGCTGGTGGCGATGAACCTCGGCTTCGCGGCCTACGCGCACCGCCTGTTTTTCGAAGGCGCGATGGGACTGCGCCGGCGGAGCCAGGAGTTCCTGCTCGCGCTGTTTCTGCTCCTCATCTGCCTCTCGATCCAGGTTCAGGAGACCTTCAACCGTCAGCGTTACACGGTGCCGCTCGGACGGATCGCCTTCGTCCAGCCGGCGATCCCGCAGGAAGTGAAATGGGATCCGTCGCATGATCGCGAGATCCTGCAGACCCTGGAAAAGACCACGCTCGCCACGCTGCCGTCACGGCCGGACCTCATCCTCTGGCCGGAGGCGAGTACGCCCTGGCCGGTGCAGAACGATCCCACCGTGCGGGCACTGGCGGAATCGCTGGCGCGCCGCGCCCAGGCTTCGCTGATGCTGGGATCGGTGGCGGTCGAGCACCTGCGTGAGCCCAACGAGACATGGCACAACAGCGCTTTCGTGATTTCGCCGACCTCAGGACTCGATCCTGATTACTACATCAAGCGTCATCTCGTGCCGTTCGGGGAATACGTTCCCTTCCGTCCGATCCTCGGCTGGCTGTCGAAAGTCGTGCCGGTGGGCGAAGGCGACATGGTGCCGGGCGACGACGCCAAATCGCTCATCGTGCCGCTGCGGAACGAGGCGATCGCGGTCGCGCCGCTCATCTGTTATGAAGACACTTATCCGCTTCTCGCTCGTGCGAGTGTGCTGGGCGGAGCCGACGTGCTGGCGGTGCTGACGAACAATGGCTGGTTCGGTGAGGGGGGAGCGGCCTACCAACACGCGGCGCACTCGGTGCTGCGCGCCGTGGAGACGCGTCGGCCGGTGCTGCGCTGCGGCAATGCCGGCTGGAGTGGGTGGATCGACGAGTTCGGCGGCATTCGCGCGGTGCTGACGCGAACCGAGGACGGCCGGATTCAGACCACCGCGGGCGCGTCGGCCGACCCGGGGACGATTTACTTCCGGGGCGCCGCGACGGTAAGCGTCACCCACGATGAACGCTGGGTCGGACAAAACAGTTTCTACGTGCAGCATGGCGAATGGTTCCTCCTGGTGAGCGCGGGCCTGGCGTTGCTCACCTTCCTGTTGCTGCGGATGGAGCCGGCGGTCACGACGTCCTGGCGCCGGCCCGAACCGATCGACTAGCTGATCGCGGCGGCAGTCGCGTCGCGAGCGGCGGAACGATCACGGCCGCCTGCTCGCTGAGCGTGGCCTGCGGAGCGATATTCCGTCTCGGATGAGCTTCGGATGAGCTGGATTCCCCTTCGGGTGAGCCCGATCACACCTTCACGCCTACGCCTCGGACCGTGTTGCCTTCGATCCAATAGCCCGGACTGGAGATCGTGTGGGGAAGGACGGGAATACCGCGTTCATTGCGGGTGATTTTTTCGATCACCAGGCGAGCCGCGGTTGCGCCCATCACGCGCGGATTCTGGAAAACGCCGCTGACGGTTCCGTCTTCGGCGGCGTTGACGTTGATCAGATGGATGTCCTTGCCCGGGTTCAGCCCCTGCCTGGCGATCCAGGCCTGCACATGGCCGAGGAAGACGTTGGACGTCACGATCGCTTCGGGCCGATGACGCCGTTGCCAGGCTTCGAAGGCGGCCTGATCCCAGGCGGGAGGGTAGAGGGGCGGGATCGAAGCGAAGAACCCGTCCGCCTTCTGTTCGACCCAGAAAGCCGCGCCATTGCGATGCTCGGTGCGTTCGTCGCCGTCCTCAGTCAGCAGCAGGCCGATGCGCCGCAGGCCGCGCAGACGGCATTCGGCCATGATGCGGCGCATCCCGCCGTAGGCATCGTTCACCACGCGATCGAACACGGGTTTGATGAACGTGTATTCCAGCGCGACGGTGCTGAAGTTTTCCCACTCGAGGTTGAAGGAACCGTGCGATTCGGGGAGGGGAGCGATGAGGATCCCGTGGATGTTGCGGGCATGGAGAACGGAATCGAGGCGCTGCTCCGTCAGGTCGCCGTCGCCGAGCACGAAGCGGTCGAGCTTATAGCCCTGCATCTCCGCCGCCTCGCTCGCGCCCTCGAACTGCAGCGCGCAGGAAGGCCCGCGCTGCGTGTTCCGCAGCACGAAGGCGAGAGTGGCGTGGAACCGCGGCGGCCGGCGGGCGCGGCGCAGGGCGACCAGCGCGGCGACGAGCGGATGCGAGCGGTAATTCATCTTTTCGGCGATGCGCTGGATGCGCCGGCGGGTGGCTTCCGGCAGGCGCCGATCGTTGCGCAGCGCCAGCGAGACCGTGGTCTGGTGGACGCCGGCGGCATCGGCGACGTCCTGCATGGAGGGGAGGCGCTGGGGTGACTTGGCCATTTTTATTCATTGATAATAACAATCGCCGTATCGCGGTCAGGCAAGCCTGCGGTTGTTCTGCCGGAGTCTGTTACTCCGTACCCTTTTGTTTCGGCGCCCACCTGCCGGACAAAACTCACCCCAAGCACGCAAGGATCCTGATTGTCCGCCTCTCCGCATCTCCCTATGGCCGCTGGCATTAGCGGTGGCCGGGTGCGCGATTAGGCCGACTGTCGGAAATTTCCCGTAAGAAACCTCAAACGATGAACTCATCCCACTGGCAATCCCATCCCCTGCGCCGGCTTCTGCTCGCGCAGTTTTTCGCCCTGACCGCCGTTTCGGCGGCGCTGGCGCAAGCGGTCAGCAGTCCTGACGCCGCCACGCTCGCCAAGTATGACACCAACAAAAACGGGCGCCTCGATCCGAGTGAGATCGCGGCCATGCAGGCCGATCAGGCCAAGGTTCCCGTGCAGAACGCCTCCAAGCAGAAGGACGATGTCGTCGAGCTTTCGCCCTTCGAAGTCGATGCCGGCTCACAAAAGGGCTACTACGCCTCGAACACCATGGCGGGCACTCGCCTGAATTCGAAGATCGAGGACCTCGCTTCGGCGGTGTCGGTCGTGACGAAGCAGGAGATGTCCGACTTCGCGATGCTCGATATCAACGACATCTTTGCCTACGAGACCAGCACCGAGGGTACGGGCAACTACACGGACTTCGCCATCGACCGCAACGGCATGGTGGCCGACAATATTCAGAACAACCCGCAGGGCGCCAACCGCGTCCGCGGCGGTAGTGCGGCCAACATCTCGATGGATAATTTCGCGACGAGCGGACGCGTTCCGATCGATCCGATCAACATCGACGCCGTCGAAATCAGCCGTGGTCCGAACTCGAGCATCTTCGGCTTGGGCCAGGGCTCCGGCACCGTCAACACGATCACCGCGAGCGCCAACCTGAGCCGCGAGACGTCGACGGTCGAGACCCGCGTCGACAGCACGGGCGGCTATCGCGCCTCGCTCGACCTGAACCGCCCGCTCCTCCGGGACAAGCTGGCGATCCGGGCGAACACGGTTTATCAGCACGATGCCTACCGCCTGAAGCCCGCTGGCGCCGTCGAGCGTCGCTATAACTTCATGGTGCGGGCGCAGCCGTTCAAGAACACGAGCATCAAAGCCTCGTATCAGGTCTACGACTTCTTCGGCACCCGCCCGAACAGCCTGACCCCGCGCGATGCGGTGAGCTACTGGGAAGCCTCGGGTCGTCCGACCTGGGACCCCATCGCCACGGCGGTGACGGTGAATGGTGTCACGACGGTGGCGGGTTCGACCACGCCGCTCAGCCTTTCGCTCTCGTCGTTCAACGCCCGTCCGGCGCTCTTCGTTGAGCCCACCGGCCAGATCACCCTCTGGGAAATCCAGCAGATGCCGGCTGCAACCGCGACCAACGGCGCGAACAATGTCGGCGGCACGCAGCGTCTCCTCGAGACCGCGGCTGATCCGGTGCGCACCAACCACCCGCTGTACTCCACCGTGCGCGGCGTGACTAACAAGAACATCTACGACTGGACCAAGTACAATCTCTCCGCCGCCAACAGCGCGATGGATCACAACGAGATGACCACGGTCCAGTTTGAACAGACCTTCTTCCGCACCGATCGTCAGCTGCTCGCGACCCAACTCGCCTGGCAGCGTGAAGATGCCGAGCGTCTGACGAAGAACTTCGTCGGTCAGGCCCAGGCCACCGGCAACAGCGGTTACCTCTACATCGATGTGAACGAGAAGCTGCTCGATGGCCGTCCCAACCCGAACTTCCTCCGTCCCTTCATGGGCGTCGGCGAGCCGACCCATCGCAGCCAGCCTTATCTGCGTGATACGATCCGCGGCCAGCTGGCCTACTCGATGGACTTCACCAAGCCCGAGAGCAAGCTGGGCAAGTGGTTCTCGTGGCTCGGAAAGCAGCAGGTCGTCGGCTACGCCGAAGAGCGTTTGACCAAGCAGCTCCAGTACTCCTTCCGCGACGTCAATATCACGGATAACCCGATCTACGCCCCCGCCGGTCAGCCGAAGGGCAACCAGTCGGGCGTGGTGGCCCCGGGTGCGACCCGCACCTATGTCCACTTCTACGTGGGCGACAACAACGGCCAGAACGTCGATTACGGTCCGAAGGAGTATCACTACGGCACCTATGGCTTCAACTGGTACAACCCGCAGACCAATGCCTGGGTGGTCGACAACAACCAGCTCTCCGAAGGCGCGATTCAGGAAGGTTCCGGCGGCAACGCGGCCTCACAGAACATGAT
>CALFNJ010000667.1 GCA_937902865.1 uncultured Opitutaceae bacterium | reverse complement strand
CGCTTGTGCTCAACAAGCAGTCCGAGGACGTGACCGACAAGCTCCTGCTCGAGCTCGGCGACCGCTCCCTGATTGAGACTGTCATCATCCGCGCGCCGCAGGACGGCGTCGGCGTCGACCATTCGCGCAAGACCATCTGCATCTCCACCCAGGTCGGCTGCGCCATGGGCTGCGTCTTCTGCGCCTCCGGACTCGCCGGTCTCAAGCGCGACCTCAGCGCGGGTGAGATCGTCGCGCAGTTGCTGCAGGTCTGCTACCGTGAGGACCAGCTCACCCCGCGCGCCCGCACCGAACTCGCCTCGTTCGACAACATCGTCGTCATGGGTATGGGCGAGCCGCTCGCGAACTACGACCAGCTGCTCCTCGCCCTCACCATTCTCAACGCCCCCTGGGGCCTCGGCTTCGGCGCGCGCCGCATCACGATCTCCACCAGCGGACTCGTGCCGAAGATCCTCAAGCTCGCCGAGGAGGAGCTCGGCTTCCGCCTCGCGATCTCCCTGCACGGCGCCACCGACGACGTGCGCGAGCAGATCATGCCCGTGAACAAAGCCTTTCCCCTCGCGAAACTCCTCCCGGCCGTGAAGGCGTTCTCCGAGAAGCACGGCCGCATGGTCACGCTCGAGTTCATCCTCATCGCCGAAGTCAACGATTCGCTCGAGCAGGCGAAGAAGCTCCGCGACATTGCGATCGACCTGCACGCGCACGTGAACCTGATCCCCTACAACACCGTCGACGGCCTGCCGTGGAAACGCCCGAGCGTCACCCGCCAGGAACGCTTCGCCGACGTCCTCCGTGAAGCGCGCGTCTCCGTCACCCTCCGCCGCGAAAAAGGCCACGACATCGCCGCCGCCTGCGGCCAGCTCCGCCTCAAGACCGAGAAGTCCCGCGAACTCGCCGCAGTTTGAGTTTCCCAGGTGGAACGCGTTGTCCCCAACGCGTTGACGGTCCCGCCAACCGTAGACCCAGCCGCACTCTAGCGCGCCGTCTCCACCATGGAGGTTGGCCACAAAAATGCGCAGAGGACGCAAAAACAATCCACCGACGGATCAAATTTCGCGCTCCTTGCGCCTCTTTGCGGCTATCTCCGGTTGTCTGCCTATCCTCGGTTAAAAGAGGCGATCTGCCAGCCGATGAGCCGCACCTTCCAGGCTCCTCGCGGCGAACGCCAGAGCGGTCAGCACATACACCAGGCCCGGGCTCGGAATCCCCCAGCGCCGTCCGATGTCCCGCAACGGCAGGCGGCAAAGCTGATAGACGCGAGCGGCCCAGCCGTGCCCTTGCAAAGCGAGCATGAAGACCAGCATGTCGAAAAACGCCGTGTCTCCCATCAGGCCCAGCACGATGAACTCCGGGTTCAGGAAAACCACGACGGCCGCGACCAGCGCCAGCACGCCGAAAAGCTTCTGCCAGCCCGTCAGGTCATCGAACCAGCGCAACCTGGGTTTATGACGAGACATGGTTTTGCGGGAGCCGCAGCGTGCGCACGAGCAGAACGGCGATCGCCGTCCACAGGGCGAGACGGAGGCTCGCCTTGGTGAAAAATCCCAGCCGCAGCAAATTCAACGCCAGCAGGCTCACATAGGTGAGGCACAACGCCCATGCCGCCACGAGCGCCGTCCTCCGCCGCCCCAGATCCGCTCTCCGGATCAGCACCAACGGGAGCAAACCCGCACCGGAAAAACCCGCGATTTCCAGCGAGCTCATCCACGCGAACGATCCTTGCGCGCGAACCAATCCCAACACGCCCACGACCATCGCGGCGGCCCAAACGCACGCGCTCAAGCACAGGGCGGTCAAAATATACCTCTGCGTCTTCATGTTCGTTTCACCTGGCTGCGATCAAATCAACCAAGGCCGGCTGATCGGATGTCGGGCTCACTTGTGGACGGTTATGCGCGAAAAAGCCACTCCGGTCCCCATCGAAAGATCCCAGATTTTTCCCCTGGCGCATCGCAACTGAACAGATCGTCCTCCGTGCGCTCCGTACCTCTGTGCGAAACGGTTCGAGGTCTGGCGGCTTCCTGCCTTCAGGTCCGCCATTCATTGGCATGAGCACGGCCAGCCGCCCAATTCGGTAACATTCGCGCCTCCGCGTCGTCATTCCGCACACGGCGGCTTTGTTCGGCGCGCGGGCGGCCCTGCTATTATTTTTTCTGTTCGTGCGCCGCCGTCCGCTTTTTTCTCTTCCCCTGCGCGCCTGCTTTTCAGATTCACGGAACATTTTTCGCCCCGCAGTTTTCTCAGGATTTTCCGCTTCCGCTTTCTTCTTTCTCCACCGTCATGATCGAAGTCCAAGGTCTGGTTAAAGCCTACGGCGCCAAACGGGCCGTCGATGGCATTTCCTTCACTGTCCGCCGCGGCGACATCCTCGGCTTCCTCGGCCCCAACGGCGCCGGCAAGTCGACCACGATGAAGATGATCACCGGCTTCCTCCGGCCCGACGCCGGCCGCGCCCTCGTCGGCGGCGTCGATGTCGCCGCCGATCCCGTCGCCGTGAAGCGGAAGATCGGCTACCTGCCGGAAAGCGCCCCCGCCTATCCCGAGATGACCGTCGAGGAATTCCTCGCCTTCATCGCCGAGATCCGCGGCTTCCGCGCCGCGGCCCGCCAGGCCCAGGTCGATCGCGCGATCAACCTCACCCATCTCGGCCCCGCCCGCCACCAGACGATCGAGACGCTCTCCAAGGGCTACAAACAGCGCGTCGGCTTCGCCCAGGCCCTCCTCCACGATCCGCCGGTGCTCGTGCTCGACGAGCCGACCGACGGTCTCGATCCGAACCAGAAGAACTAGGTCCGGACGCTCATCAAGACCATGGCGACGGAAAAGGGCGTGATGCTCTCAACC
>CALFNJ010000666.1 GCA_937902865.1 uncultured Opitutaceae bacterium | reverse complement strand
CGGAAACCCGCACCTTGGCGAGCGGATGCGCGGTCGCCTCCAGGAGCGTCACCTTCGCCGCGGGATTTTGCTCCGCGCAGGTGATGGCCGAGAAAAATCCGGCGGCGCCGCCGCCGACCACGACCACCTGGAGCGAGTCTGCCATGCCCGCACGCTGCGGGCGCCGCGCGCGCGGGCCAGTCGAAAAATTAGATTATCTGGAACTCAGGAAATCAGGAACGGAAATGGAAAAGGTCACGCGGAGTCGCGAAGGCACGAAGACGAACCGATTGCGTTTCCTCGCGATCTTTGTGTGACGTGCGCCTGCACGATACCGCGTGCGTAAGCCAGGCGCCGAGATCAAAAAATCGTCTTCGTTCCTGATTTCCTGAGTTCCAGATAACCGATAAAAATAAAACCGCCGCGGGTGCTGGGCACCGCGCGGCGGATTGGAATCGGTTTGGGTGTCGGGAAAGGTCCCGTTCTCTCGGTGACTTATTTATTCCTTCTTGCGCTGGCCACCGCCACCGCGACGGCCACCGGGTCCCGGAGGGGGCGGCATCGCGTCGAACTTCTTCTGCTGGTCCGCCGTAAGCAGCGCGCGGATCTGGTCGTGCGCCGTCTTCTGGATGTCCTGCATCTTCGCGCGGGTTTCCTCCGACGGCGGGCCGCCGGCGCCGCCGCTCATCAGGGCGCGCATGTCGTCACCCTGCTTTTTGAAGATGGCCGTGACCTTGGTCTTCTGGTCGTCGGTCAATTGGACGGCCTCGTCGAGGCGCTGGACCATCTGCGCCGGATCCATCATGCCGCCACGTCCGCCCTGACCGCGACGACCGCCGCCGCGCGCCGGCGGCTGATCAGCCGGAGGAGGAGCGCCCGCCGGCGGACCCGCTTCGTCTTCCGCGTGGAGGAATGAACTTGCCATCAAGCCCAGCGCGAAGGCCGGGATCATGATCTTCAGGAATGTCTTCATGATGCTTTCGATTATTTCGTTAGTTTTGGGATATGTGGCGAAAGGCCACGTGATTGAATCCTGAGACGGCCATCCCCACGGGCGGTTACGAGCGGTCCCACCCACCCCGTCTCTTTTCCCCATGTGCCGAAGCCGTCGGGAATGTAACCCAAGAGGTTACACGACCAATTTGGCCGGGCCGGATGGAAATGCGCTCCAGAGAAAGAACGCCTTCGCAGGTGGCTCCGGAATTTGGAGTTTGGAAATTGGGATTTGTGATTTTTCCAGCCGTGACCGCGCTTGCGTCGTGGGAACCAGACGACAGCGTCACGCCTCATGATTTCCGTCGAGGCCCTGACCAAGCGTTACGGTGATTTCACCGCGGTGCGGGAGCTGTCGTTCGCCGTCCAGCCGGGCGAAGTGCTGGGGCTGGTCGGACCCAACGGCGCCGGCAAGACCAGCACGCTGCGCTGCCTCGCCGGAATCATTCCCGCCAACAGCGGCACGGTGCGCATCGGCAATGTCGTGCTCGCGGACGACCCCGTGGGCGCGAAGCGGCAGCTCGCCTTTTTTCCCGATGAACCGCGGCTCTTCGACTACCTCACGGTCCGGCAGCATCTCGCGTTCGTCGCGCGGATCTACGGCGTGACAAACCACGAGGAGCTCGCCGGACCGCTCCTCGAGGAACTCGAGATCGCCGACAAGGCCGATCAACTGCCCGGCGAGCTTTCCCGCGGCATGAAGCAGAAACTCGCCATTGCCTGCGGGCTGCTGCACGCGCCGAAGGTGATCTTCTTCGACGAACCCCTCACCGGCCTGGATCCGCTCGGCATCCGCCGGATGAAGGATTCGATCCGCCGGCGCGCCCAGGAAGGCGCGGCCATCGTGCTGAGCTCGCATCTGCTGCACCTGCTCGAGGAAGTCTGCTCGCACGTCCTGATCCTGAAGAAGGGCGAAAAGCTCGCCCACGGCACGCTGGGTGAAGTCGCAGCGCAGTTCGCGCAGGGCGAAACGAACGTGAGCCTCGAGGAGATTTTCATCCGTGCGACGGGAAACACCGAGTCTTGAGCCGGATTTTCGGATTTTCACCACCGAGACACCGAGGCACCGAGATCCGGCGAAATCCCAAAACCCAAATTTCCAAACGCCAAAAGCAGGATTGGTCTCCGTGTCTCGTGCCTCTGTGGTGAAAATCCGGAATCAGCATCTGCTGAAATTCTCCCTGTCTCCCGTCCTCTGACACCCGCCTCCTGATGCTCAGAGCCCTGCTCTATCTTCGGCTTACTTCCGGCCAGAACTGGCTCCTCACCCGAGTTCGGCGCCTGCGCGAGCCGAAGTATTTTGCCGGCGCGGTGGCGCGCCTGGCGTCCTTTTGGTTTTTCTTTTTCCGGCATCTGGTTGTCAGCTCCCCGGCCCGCCGCAGTCTCGCCAGCGCGGGCCCGCTGACGCCCGACCTGCAACAGCTTCCGCTGCTGTTCATCATGGTGCCGCTCGGACTCATCTCCGTGATCCGGATCGTGGCCGCCTGGGTCGCGCCGGAACGCCAGCCGGGGCTCGCGTTCACCGAGGCGGAGGTCGCGTTTCTCTTTCCGGCGCCGATGACCCGCCGCTCGCTCGTGAACTTCAAGCTGCTGAGCAGCCAGGTCACTATCCTGCTGTCCTCCGTCATCTTTTCCCTGATTTCGAACCGGGGCGCCGCGCTGGGCGGCGGCAACATGCTCACGCATGCCATCGGCTGGTGGCTGATCCTGTCGACGTTCAGCCTCCACACCACCGCCGCCGCCTTCACCGTCGCGCGCCTGATCGACGGCGGCGTGAGCCGGGTCCAGCGCCAGGCGATCGTCATCGGCGTCATCGTACTGTTCCTCGGGGCCGTCGCCTACACCATCTGGTGGAGCGCGCCGCCCATCACCCCGACGGAAGCCGCCAATCCCTGGGGTGTCCTGCAATACGGTCTTCGGCTCGGCGACACGGGCGTGCTCCATTGGATCCTCTGGCCGATTCGCCTCCTGCTCGCGCCGTTCTTCGCCGCCAACACCCGGGAATTCCTCCTCGCGCTCGGGCCGGCGCTGGCCCTGCTCGCGCTGCACTATGCCTGGGTCCTGCGGGCGGAGACCTCGTTCGAGGAAAGCTCGATCGCGTCCGCCGAAAAACGCGGCCGTTTGCTCGAGGCGATCCAGTCGGGCAAGTCGCTGACCCAGGCGCACGGACTCAGCCAGGGTTCGCTCAAGGCTCGCCGCGGCCCGTTCCCGCTCCGCTCCACCGGTGGCCGGCCGGAGATCGCCTTCCTCTGGAAAAACCTGCTCGCCACCCCGAGCTTTTTCCGGCCTCGCACGTTTTTCGCCGCGGTGGCCTTGATCGCCGTCGGCACGAACTGGCTGCGCCACGGTGGCGGCACCTCGCTGGGCGTCCTCGAATTCCTGGGATTCTTCTCTCTGGCTCTGGGCGCGTATGTCCTGCTGCTCGGACCGCAATTTGCCCGCCAGGACCTCCGCGGCGATCTCGCGCATGCCGACATCCTCAAGACTTATCCCCTGCGCGGCTGGCAGGTGGTGCTCGGTGAGCTGCTCACGCCGGCCGCCATCCTCACCGCCCTGGTCTGGTTGTTTCTGCTGCTGACCTTGCTGCTCTCCGAAGCGATGCCGGCCCGGCTGCGCCTGCTGCTGACGCCGGAGCTGCGGTGGGCGGTGGGTGCGTCCCTCGCGCTCGTGGTTCCGGTGGTGTGCCTGCTGCAGCTGATGGTGCCCAATGCGGCTACCCTGCTCTTCCCGTCCTGGGCCCGGACCAACCGGGTGCGCGACCGGGGCATCGATGTCATGGGGCAACGGCTGATCTTTGTCGCGGGCCAGCTCCTCGTGGTCCTGTTCGCCCTGGTGCCGGTGGCGATCATCGGCCTGCTCGTCTGGTTCGCGGCCCACTGGTTCGTCGGTCCCCTCGCCTCGACGGCGATCACCACCGTCGCCGTGCTCGCGATCCTCCTCGTTGAAGCCTGCCTCGGCCTCTGGTGGCTCGGGCATCGCTTCGAGGTCTTCGATTTGTCGAGCGAAGCCGTCAAGTGACGGATGTGGAAATCACAAACGCCAAAGGGCCAGACGCCAAAAAAATCTCACAACGCAAACGAGAAAAGGGCTATTTCGCTCTGCGATTTGTTACCTGTTACCTGGATCTTGTTACTTTCTCCAGACGACTTGGGATTTTTTGGAGTTTGGCCCTTTGGCGTTTGGGATTTCTCTGTGCCGATGTCTTTCACTCAGCTGATCACGCTCGCCGTCGACACGGTCACAGCGGTCCAGCGCAGGCTTCCGGCGGAAATTCGTCCGCTCGCCCTGGCTGTGCCCGTGCATTACGAGGCGGCCCCGGCGGCCGACGTGCTCGCCGAGGGCTTCGAGCCGGACATCCTCGGGCTGTTCACCGGCGATCCACATGGCCTCGAGACGGACAACCCTTCGCCGCCCCAAATCCTCCTCTACCTCGAGAGCCTCTGGGACTACGCGGAGGAAGACCCGGAGATCTTCCGCGACGAGGTTCGCCTGACCTACCTGCATGAGCTCGGCCACTATCTCGGGTGGGACGAGGACGATCTGACCGAACGCGGACTGGATTAAGAAAGAACGTTCGGAATTTCACCACAGAGGCACAGAGACACGGAGAAATTCCTCGTCTGACGATAGAAGGGATCGATCTCCGTGCCTCTGTGCCTCTGTGGTGAAATTCCGAATGATTGACGGATAGTCCGGATTTCTTCCTTCCGCCTTCTTACTTCTTCCTTCCTCGGAACCCTCCCGAATCCGCGCTTTCCAACCTGTCCCCGGCCTGCTTATTTGCTGCCGCCGGACCCTCCGCCGTTTTTCGCCCAATCGAATCATGAAGAAAATCTTACTGCTGTCCCTGGTGGCCTTTTTTGCCTGGAGCGCGCCCCTGCGCGCCGAGGCGAAGCGCGAGGACCTCATCACCCGCGTCGAGACCTGCGAGGCGATCCTGCAGGATTTCATGATTCACCGCGACCTCGCGATTCCGGCCAGCGTGCTGAAGCAGGCTCACGCCATCGTGATCGTGAACCAGTTCAAGGCCGGCCTCCTTCTCGGCATCAAGCAGGGCTACGGCGTCATCCTCGCCCGCAAGCCCGACGGCCGCTGGAGCCTGCCGGTCCTCATCTCCGCCGGTGAAGCCAGCCTCGGCCTGCAGCTCGGCGCGAAGTCGGTCGAGACGATCTACATCATCACCGACGACACCACGCCGCGCCTGTTCTTCAACAAACGCTTCAACGTCGGCGTCGACGCCAAAGCCGTCGCCGGCCCCAAGGCTGCCGAGGTCGAGAACAACAATCAGGAAATCGTCCCCACCGCCCCGGTGCTCGTTTACACCAAGTCCGCGGGCCTGTTCGCCGGCGCCACCGTCAAGGCCGGCTACCTCTCCCGCAACGACGACGCCAACCGCGTCCTCTACAACACGAACTACACCATGCCCGAGCTCCTCTACAGCGACTGGGTTTCCGCCCCGTCCGAGGTACAGCCGCTCATGGAATACGTGACGAAGATCACCCGGTGAAGAAAAGCGGCGCTCGCGCCGCTTTTCTTCAAGTAACAGGGACCAAGTGGCAGGTAACAAGGTGGGATGCGGCGGCGGTGACGCCGCCGATTTTTTTGGGGAGGTTTGAGGGAAGGAAGGCGCTGCTCGATGGGCCGTCCGCTCGGCCGCTGACGAACCGAAGGTTGTGATATCGCCGAAAACGGACTAGCTCCGCTTCCTTACT
>CALFNJ010000665.1 GCA_937902865.1 uncultured Opitutaceae bacterium | reverse complement strand
CTCCCGCGTGGGGCCTTGCGTCCGAATGTCCTCCGACGTGCCGGTGTTCTCTGTGCCTCCGTGCCTATGTGGTGAAAGGATCGGATATCCGGGTTTGCTTCCTGATTTCCTGAGTTCCAGATAACCAAGCCACCTGCCACGGCATGCCGACCACGCTCGATCATCCGGCTCTCGTTGAGCTGCTCCAGCGCGCCTATTCGGCGGAGCGCGCCGCGGCGTTCGCCTACATCGGCCACGCGGGCTCGTTGCGGGATCCGGCGGCGAAGGTCGCCGTGCGGCAGATCGAGGAGGACGAATGGAGCCATCGCCGGCAGGTTCTCGTGATCATGCGGCAGTACGGCATTCCCATTTCCCGCTGGTACGAGGTGAAGTACTACGCCATCGGCCGGCTCATCTCCGCGAGCTGCTACGTGATCGGCTGGTTCATGCCTTACTTCTTCGCGGGCCGGCTCGAGAGCGGAAACGTCTGCGAGTATTTCGTCATGATGCAGCGCTTCCACCGTCTCGGCATCACGGAGCACGACACCGTACTCTACGAAATGGGCATCAAGGAAAAGGAGCACGAGGTCTACTTCCTCGAGCAGATCAAGCACAGCCGCCTGCTGCCGTTCTTCGAGCGGATCTTTTCCTGGGGACGCCGGAAGAGCGCCAACGACGTCGACCTGGATCGCAAATACGCCGTCCCGGAGTCGTATCGCTATTGCGCGAGCTACTCCGGCGATCCCGAGACGAAAGCGGAGCAGCCGGTCAAACGGTAAGCGACAAAGGTAGGACGAGGCGTCCCCGCCGAACCGGGCCGTGATGCGCGAAGTCTCGCTCTTTTTCCGATGTAGGGGCGTTCCTTGCGGACGCCCATCCGCGTCGACAATCAGCGACGCCGCTCAACCACCCGGATTTCACCACAGAGGCACGGAGACACCGAGGCGGATTCCGGTTGGGCGTTTGAAAATTGGCTTTTGGAATTTTTCCGCGATCGTGCGGGCGGTTTTTGGCCGCTCGATTGTCAGATGAAGGAAACCCATTCCTTCATGCTCGCCGCCTGCCTCTGCTTCCGCGACAGCTCCGCCTATCTGCACGAATGGCTGCTGTTCCATTGGGTGCAGGGCATCGAGCGCTTCTACCTTTTCGACAACGAGAGCGTGGATGACTTCCAGCGCGTGCTGCGGCCGTGGATCGAGGCGTCGATTGTATCGCTGCGCTCCTGGCCCGGCCGGGGCCAGCAGCAGGCGATCTACGACCACTGCCTCTCCATCACCCCGCCGGAGATCGACTGGCTCGCGTTCATCGACGACGACGAATTTCTCTTCAACCCCGACGGCGAGCCGCTGCCAAAAGTCCTCGCTCCCTTCCAGGCGCATGCCGGTGTCGCGGTTTCATGGGCGCTGTACGGCTCGTCGGATGTCGTGAAGCAGACCGACGAATGGGTGATCGAGCGCTTCGTCCGGCGGGCGCCGGGGCCGGATCCCCACGTGAAATGCATCGTGAATCCGCAGCGCGTGCTTCGCTCGCGGGTCATCGGTCACATGTTCGAGGTCCGGCCTGGATTCCAGATCGTCGACGAACGCGGTCGGCCGGTCGCTGAACCACGCCACGAGGATCCCTCGATCTCGCGGCTGCGGATCAATCATTACCTCGTGAAATCCTGGGAGGAGTTCGCCCGCCGTCGCGCGCGGCCCCAGGCCAACACCGGCATCCCGACTCCGCACACCCTCGCCCAATGGCGGGAATGGGATCGCACCTGGAGCGAAGTCGAGGATCCCATCGCGCGGCAATTTGTCCCGCGCATGCATGAGGCTCAGCGAAGCCTGTTTGGAAGGTAGGGGCGTTCCTTGCGGACGCCCGCCCAAGCCACGGAATTTCGCCACAGAGACACGGAGGCACGGAGAGAAATCCCAAAAACCAATGATCAAACGCCAAAGGCAGAGGTCCTTCTCCGTGCCTCTGTGCCTCTGTGGTGAAATTCCGGATTGAGACGCCGCAAACCCGGGCGTCCGCAAGGAACGCCCCTACTTCGGAAACTTCGGACTCGGTCGAGAAAATGGCTTCGTCGCTCCGGTCGTGCCCATGGCTCCGACCGCCAGGACCGGCGCCAGCAACTGCGACAGTTCAGTCCGTTGCGGTCCAGCGCCGCAGATTTCGACCTGGGCTCCGCCGACCGCCAGCGCGAGATAGCCGAACACGCAGATCGCGCACTTGGGTGTCACCGCCAGCATGACCGCGCCGGCGCTCCACCGGAGCGCGCGACCGCGCCCGCTATCCGTTCCCTTCCGATTCCTGATTTCCACATTCCCCATCATACCGCGGCCTTCGCCTCGTACCGATCGTGATGCCGCACCCACTGCATCGATTGCTCGAGTTTCTCCTCATCCCGGCCCTTCGGCACGAGATCGAGGTAGTTGTAGGTGCCGATCAGCAGATCGAGGCCGCGCGAATAGCTGGAATAGGTGTGAAAGATTTCCCCGACGTCGTTGCGGATGAACACGCTCAGGCCCGGCATTTCCTCCATCGGCACCTCGCGGAGACGGTAATTGTACTCGACCTTCTTCTTTTCAATCTGCGCCGCCTTCCCCGAGCCATTGAAGTCGGGGTTGAAGCTGCTGCCATGCGAGGAGAACCACGGAAATCTCCAGCCCATCCGGCGCTGGAACGGCTGGAATTCCTTCAGCGGCGCGTGCGAAACCGCCACCAGCGCGACATCCCGCGCCTGAAGATGCGGCAGCATGCCGGCGAAATGATCGGCCACGTAGGAGCAGCCCCGGCAGCCCTCGTCCCAGCCGGGGCCGAACATGAAGTGATACACGATC
>CALFNJ010000664.1 GCA_937902865.1 uncultured Opitutaceae bacterium | reverse complement strand
TCGTGATAAGCGGTCAGCTTCTTCTCCTCGTCATCCATGTCCCGGCGGCGTTCGCTACCTAACTGAACTTTTTCGCGCGCGTCTTCCACGTCGATCATTTCGACTTTCTTCTTGCCGCGACGGGCCGCCAACAGAGCGGACTCGTTCACCAGGTTGGCCAGGTCGGCGCCGGAGAAGCCGGGCGTGCCGCGGGCGATGATGCTCAGGTCGACACTGTCGGACAGGCTGATCTTGCGGGCATGCACGCGCAGGATCTGCTCGCGGCCGATCAGATCGGGCAGGTCGACATAGATCTGACGATCGAAACGACCCGGACGGAGCAAGGCGCTGTCGAGCACATCAGGACGATTCGTCGCCGCGATGATGATCACGCCCTCGGTCGTATCGAAGCCGTCCATTTCAACCAGCAGGGAATTGAGCGTCTGTTCACGCTCATCATTGCCGCCGCCGACACCCGCGCCGCGATGGCGGCCGACCGCGTCGATTTCATCGATGAAGATCAAACAGGGAGCGTTCTTGCGGCCTTGTTCGAACATGTCGCGCACGCGGCTCGCGCCAACGCCGACGAACATCTCGACAAAGTCAGAGCCGGAAATGCTGAAGAAGGGAACGTCGGCTTCACCCGCCACCGCCTTGGCGAGCAAGGTCTTGCCCGTACCCGGAGGCCCCACCATCAGGATGCCCTTCGGGATGCGTCCACCCATCTTCTGAAACTTCTTGGGGTCTTTGAGGAACTCCACCACCTCGCTGACCTCCTCCTTCGCTTCGTCACAACCGGCAACGTCGGCGAACATGATCCGATCGCGGTCCCGCGTCAGCAGCTTGGCGCGGCTCTTGCCGAAGCTCAGCGCGCCGCGGCCGGCCTGCCGCAGCTGGCGGACAAAGAGGAAATAAAGCAGTCCGATGATGATGACGAAGGGAACGACCTGCTGCAGGATCGCGCTCACCAAGGTTTGCGCGGCCGGCTCGTCGAACTTCTGCGACTTCTGCAGGCGCTCCAAATTCGCATCCGTCAGCCAGCCCGAGCTCGTGAACCGGTTGCCCTTGCTGTTCAGCGACGGCGGCTCCGTGGCCTCGCCCGTGATCGTCACCCAGTCACGTCCGCCGGAACCTTCGCGCCGAATCTCGCCCTTCACGATCTTGCCCTGCTCGGCCAATTCGACGACGCGCTGAATCTTGATCGCGTCCGGCCCGTTATCGATGCCCTTGCCCAGCAGGAGCAACGCGATGACTGCCGCAATGATAGCCAGCCAGACCAGCCAGGCTTTCGAGAAAAAATTCTCGGGGGGCAGTTTTTTCAGGGGGCGACGCGGGGACTTGTTTTCTGTTTCGGGCATTAGAAAGATTGGACGAGCAAGGACGGTGTAGGTTCCCGACCTATAAGTCAATTGGGCCGCCCTGGAATTTCAGAGCTATTTTCGAGGTGAATGTGACGTCCGGCCGCGTGTCGATTCGAACCGCAACCGGTCGCGGCGAATCACCGCAAAGCCTGCCACCCCAAGGCTGTGCCGACCAGACCGACTCGTCTCCACCGCGGCCAGAAGGGAGGCAAAACCCTGACGGGACAGCTCGCCCGCTTTTGGCTGGGCGCGCAGCCAACGGTGCAGCGCGCGCCGCCAAACGGCCCTGGGACTGCCGGCCAAACGGACCAGATCCAGCGTGTGATCGGGCAGAACCGGATCGATCCGATCCACCCATGCTTCGAGGGCGTCATCGTCCTCCTCGATCAACTCGCGCGCCAGCGCGGCACCGGCCAGGACGTCGCGGTCCTGCGCCGCGCGGCGCCAGGCCGGAATCACCTGCCGCCGGATGCGGTTGCGCAGGTGATCGTCCTGACCATTGGTCGCGTCCTCGCACCATGCCGCCCCCGCCTGGCGCAACTTCGCCGCCAACTCGACTTTCTTCAATGTCAGGAGCGGCCGCAGATGGATTCGACCAGCGACGCGCTGCACCGGTCGCGGAGCAGCCAAGCCGGCGCTGCCGCTGCCGCGCGCCAGACGCATCAGGAGGGTCTCCGCCACATCGTCCTGCTGCTGGCCCAGCCAGAGTGCCACGGCCCGCCGCGCCCGCATCTCGCGCGCAAAAAATTGAAAGCGTTCCTCCCGCGCCTGCGCCTCGCTCGCCTGGCGCGGCGCGCGCTGCCAGCGGCCAGCGACGAAAGTGATTTGCAGAGAACGGCAGACTGCCCGGCAGAAAAGCTCATCGCTCCGCGCCGCTTTGCCCCGCAGCCGATGATTGAAGTGCAAGGCCACCAGCTTCGTCCGCCTTTCTGGATAGTTCGCCCACAGCAGAAGCAAGAGCGCCAGCGAGTCCGCCCCACCGGAAAAGGCCACGGCCCAGGGCCCGCGCACTTTGCTCTTTCCCTCCATGAGGGTTCGCACCGCTGGATGCAGCCGCACCGGTGGCAGCTCAGCGGCGAGCTTGGCGGCGCAAGCGGACCAATCGATGGACTTCGAGGGAGTGGGCATCGCGGACGGAGCACCGCATGCAGCGCTCAGCCCGGAGCAAAGGCCTCGGCCCGGGCGGCGTCCACCCTCAAGCAAAGCTCAGGTGATCCTTGCCGAAATGCGGCACCAACGCAGCGGGAATCTTCACGCGACCATCCGTCTGCAGGTTGTTTTCCAGCAGGGCGGCCAGCACGCGCGGCACGGCCAGGCCGGAGCCGTTGAGCGTGTGCACCAGCTCTGGCTTGCCGCTTTCCTTCGCCCGGAAACGGATCTGGGCGCGACGGGCCTGGAAGGCTTCGAAATTGGAGCAGCTCGACACCTCGAGCCAGCGCTTCTGGCCGGCCGCCCAGACCTCGAGGTCGTATTTCTTCGACTGCGAAAACCCGAGATCGCCGCCGCACATCAGCAGCACGCGATACGGCAGTTCGAGCTTTTGCAGCAGGCGCTCCGCGTCCTGGCGCAGCTTCTCGAGTTCGTCGTAGCTCGTCGCGGGATGAACCCACTTCAGCAATTCCACCTTGTCGAACTGATGCAGGCGGTTGAGTCCGCGCACGTCCTTGCCATAGCTCCCCGCCTCTCGCCGGAAGCACGGGGTGTACGCACAGCGGCGGACCGGCAGCGCGCTTTCCTCGAGAATCTCGTCGCGGAAGAAATTCGTGAGCGGCACTTCCGCCGTCGGCACCGCATAGAGCTTGTCCACCGTTTCGTACATCTGCCCTTCCTTGTCCGGCAACTGGCCGGTGGCGGTCGCGCTGGCCGCGTTGACGAAGATCGGCGGACTCACCTCCACGTAGCCGGCCTTGGCATCCTCCTCCAGGAAGAAGTTCAGCAGCGCCCGCACGAGCCGCGCGCCGTCCCCGATGAAAAAGGGAAAGCCCGCGCCCGTCACCTTGGCGCCGCGCGCGAAATCGAACAGGCGATCAAAGCCCGCGATCTCCCAGTGCGGCCGGGCGTGCGGCCTCGGCTCCTCCGTGGAACCGTTGCGGGCGTGAACGACATTCTGCTCCGGGGTCTTGCCCTCGGGCACGGAAGCGTGCGGCAGGTTGGGCAGCGTCAGCATCGCCTGCCGCCATTTTTCCTCGATCTGCTTGAGGGCATTTTCCCGTTCCCGCACTTCGGCGGAAACACTCTTCATCTCCGTCACCTTGGCCTGAAACTCCGGCGAACCCTTCGGCAGCGCCGCCATCGCGGTGTTGGCCGCCTTCTGGCGGGTGCGCAGCGCTTCCACTTCCTGCAGGGACGACCGCCAGGACCGATCGAGCTCCAGGAAGGCGTCGAGATCGACGTCCAGGTGTTTCTTGGCAATCGCCGCCCGCACGAGGTCGGGCGATTCGCGGAGGAGTTGCGGGTCGAGCATGGAAAGGAAAAGAGGAGGACGAATCCCGGTCTTAGCGATGGCTGCGGCTGCTGCGGGTGTCGATCCGCTGGAAGCGCGCAAAGACTTCCTTCACCGAGAGCAACTTGAGGTCGCCGACCGGCGCCTGCACGACGTGATTGGTCGGACCGTTGAGGGGATATCGCCCGAACAGCCGGGGATCGGTC
>CALFNJ010000663.1 GCA_937902865.1 uncultured Opitutaceae bacterium | reverse complement strand
GTCCGCGAGGAAACGCAGACAGAGCGAACAGCGCGTTAGGGACAACGCGCTCCACCTCGATCCGGACCCGCGGGCCGCGCGTCCCTACCTTCCGAACCGAGAAGACGGTTAAGCCTGATTTCCGCTTCTGTGTTTTCCGTGTGTTCCGTGGGCAACACCTCCGGAAACCTCAAATTTAGCTTCGCGGCCCGGCAGGCGGACGCTTTGCTCGGGGGCCATGGGATTCCTCGATCGACTCACGGGCAAGAAGCCGGCTTCCACCCAGCCGGCGGCGACGGCAACCGGTGCGGTCACGTCCCAGCCTGCAACCGCGACGCCAGCCGCGGGAGAGAACGTCTCCGCCGCGGCTTCGGCCGCCGGCGGCGGGGTGATGCCGCGGCTGGCGGTGGCGCGGGAAAAGCTCGAGGCCAAGGATCTGCCCGGGGCGATCGCCATCTATGAAGAGGTGCTCGCGGTGTCGGGTGACCGGGCGGATGTGCTCGTCACGATTTCCGGCGACCTCGGCTCCAGCGGACATCTCGCGCCGATCATCGAGCTGGTGGCGCCGCGCTATGACGCGCAGCGCCACGGTCCGGCCACCGGGCTGAATCTCCTCCAGGCCTATCTCGCGCTGCGCCAGGCCGGCGCCGCGCAGCACGTGCTCGATATTCTGTTCGCGCTCAATCGACCCGAACTCGAGGAGCGGCTCTACGGGTTTTCCAACGCCATCGCGGACATGATGGCCTCTCCCACCGGCGCCGCGCCGGAATCGCTCAACGGCGAGGCGCCGCCCGAGGCGGCGAAGGTCGCGATCGTGACGATCAGCAAGCCGATCTGGTCCTACGGGCTCGAGCCGATCGCCGGCGAGCTGCTGCCGCCCAAGGGTGAGAAGCTGCGCCGCGTGGCGTTCGCCCAGCTCGCGCTGCCCGGCGCTTACACGGACGCGGCGGCGGCTTCGAAAAGGCCCGAGGACGAACTCGGCCGCCTTTCACGCGGTTTGCCGCTCTGGCTCGCCGAGAAATTCTACTTTTCCCCGCACTACGCGCCCGTCGCGGCCGCGGGCCTGCTCGACGATCCGACCGATGGAAAATCCTACGTGGTCTTCAGCTCGGAGTGGACCACGACGAATCTCCAGCAGCTCGTCGATTCGACCACCGGCGGACTCGACTACATCTTCACCGGCGCGCTGCAGCAGAAGGCCGGCGACTACGAGCTGCTCCTGCGCGTGTTCGAGGTGAAGAAATTCCGCGAGCGCAAGACGTTCACCGCGCGGTGGACGCCCGCGACGGCCGACGCCGAGCTCGCGAAGCTGCTCGAGCAGATCGGCCAGTTCATGGAATGGACGCCGGAAAAGTCCGGCCTCTCGTATGTGCCGACCTCCGAGCCCAGTTCCTGGATCGACACGCTCGGCGCGTCGCTCTCGCTCTTCCTCGCGGACAAGAGCCTGCTGCCGACGCCGCAGCTCGCTCCGCTCGCTCCGGTGCTGGAGCGCGCCGCGCCGCAGGTCATGATCCGTCCTGTCGCCTCGCTCGCCTGGCTGACACTGCAAGCCCGGGCGGCCCGGCTCGGGCTGAAAGTGACGTGGCCCGGGGTGCAGTATTCCTCCCATCCGGCGGTGGCGCAGGCGCGGCAGACGCTGGGGATCTGATCCTCGCCTGACTGTTTGCGGAAATGGCGGCGGCGTTGCCGCCGTCACGCGACCGGGAGGTCGCGTCCCCTTTTCGATCCCTGCCAATCCGTCTCGAGCATCGATCCCTCGACTCAACCGAGAACGACGCATTCCAACATCGAGCAGGCCCGATTGTCGACGGACGGAAAATTTCAGCGGCGGGCAGACTGCCAAGCTTTAGAGCGACTGGACTAATGGGGACGCGACCTCCCGGTCGCGTGGATCGAAGTTCGAAGGTAGGGACGGGCGCCCGCTCGTCCGCTGGGGCTTAAAGGTGGAACGCGTTGTCCCTAACGCGTTGAAACCTCCGTCCACGTCAAATCGCCGACAGAGCTAACAGCGCGTTAGGTACAACGCGCTCCACCTCACTTAGCCTCGGCGACCGCGAGTTGACCGCAGCCCGCGGCGATATCGATGCCGCGGCGCTGGCGGACGGTGCTGGGGAGCTTGAACTCGTCGGCGAGGATTTTCTGGAAACG
>CALFNJ010000662.1 GCA_937902865.1 uncultured Opitutaceae bacterium | reverse complement strand
CACTTCGAGCTCGGCGGGTATGAGACCTGGCCCGGCACTAACAATCTCGAACCTCAGGCCTCCGTGAAAATGATGGACGCTCTGCTGGAAATGGCGGCCGAGCTCAAGCAATAGCACGCCATGCGTTCTCTCGCTCCGCTCTGTCTGCTCGCCATGGGCATTGCCCACGGGGCGGGCATGAGCATCGAGGAGGGAAAAAAGCCCGAGGTCATCGGTTCCCCCGGCACCGTCGAGGAGACGAAGGCCTTCATCAACAATGACGGCTGGAACGACCTCCACGTGATCGCCCGCGGCAACGTGCTCATGCACATCCTCAACGGCCATCTCGTCAGCGTGGTGATCGACGACGACGTGAAAAACCGCCGCGCCGACGGTCTCCTCGGCGTCCAGGTCCACGTCGGCCCGCCGATGAAGATCGAGTACCGCAACTTCCGTCTGAAAAACCTCTGAGTTCGTTATCTGGAACTCAGGAAATCAGGAAGAGGATCGATGTAGGGGCGTTCCTAGCGGACGCCCGCTTCCGCTTTCGATCCCGCAAAGACAAAATTTCGGATCAGGAAATTTAGCCCACGGAACACACGGACGACACGGAATTCAGGCCTCTGATTTCCGTGTCTTCTGTGTGTTCCGTGGGCCCTTCATTTCCGAAAGTCGTCTTATTTTGTGTGGTTCGTGTTTTTCGTGGTGATCAGCGCCTTCACCGCCGCGATCGCCGCCGTTTCGCGTTGAGCCCAGGTCCCGCGGATTTCCGCGAAGGGCAGCTTTCGTTGCTCCAAAGTTTCGCGCCACAGTTTGCGGCAGCGTTCCCGGCCCACGGCGTCAGGGAAACACCGTTGCGGATCCGGCTCGAACGGCACGTCCGTGTCGCAAAGCAGGAACAGTCTGGTCGCTCGCGCCCGCTCCTCCGCTTCCGTGCGCACCCACTCCGGACACGCTCCCGGAAAAAGCAGATCGTCCCACAACGTGCAGGTGAGCAGATCCGTGTCGCAGAACATCGCCCGCCGGGCGCGACTCGCGGCGTGATCCTCATTCGCCATCTGGCCGAGCGCGATCGTCCCGAGGTCCTCCGCCGTGATCTTGCCGCCGCGCAGATCCCAGAACTCGCGCACAAACTCCGGCGACCACGGCTCGCCAAACTCCGCCGCGAGCCGCTGCGCCAGCGAGGTCTTGCCGGTCGACTCCGTCCCAAAGATCACGATGCGCTTCATACGTAGGGGCGTTCCTTGCGGACGCCCTTCTCCCCGACTTTCCCCACGATCTCAAACCGGGCGTCCGCCAGGAACGCCCCTACATTTTTGCTCATGAGATTTTCTGCTCCTTCATCGCGCGGCACCATTGCTTCCATCCCGCCACCGCCATCCCGAGATAAATAAGATAGAGAAACGCCGTGTAGGCGTGATCCGCATTCCAGTAGGCCGGAATCGCGATCGCGTTCGCAACGATCCACAGCGGCCAGTTCTCGATGTTCTTCCGCGACTGCAGCACCTGCGCCGCCACCATGAACCACGCCGTGAATGCATCCCGCCAGGGCATCACCGCACCGGTCCACCGCTCGGGACCGAGCGCCCAGATGATCGTGGCCGCGGATGCGAGCCCCACCGTGATCATGCGGCCACGCCATCCGAGCGCTGTCACGGGCAGTTCCGGCGCCGCGCCCCGACCCCGCGACCAGTGCCACCAGCCCCAGGCCAGCGCGACAAAGTAGAAGGCCTGCAACGTCGCGTCGGCCGGGAACTTCATCTCGATGAAGAGCACCGCCTGCACCGTCACTGCCACCAAGCCAACCGGAAACGCCCACAGGCTGCGCCGGATCATCAGCCACACGCCGGCGATGCCG
>CALFNJ010000661.1 GCA_937902865.1 uncultured Opitutaceae bacterium | reverse complement strand
ACACTGACGGAGCCAAACCGGCGCGTTAGGGATAACGCGCACCACCTCGATCCGCACCCGGTGCACTGGCTGCCGCGGGCCGAACAATCGAAAATCCAAACTCCAAAATCGAAAATCCCCTCAGGAGTCCAACTCCAGCGCCGTGTTCTGCTCGATCTCGTCGATGGTCGTGAGCCCGAGCAGGACTTTCTTCAGGCCGTCGTAGCGGAGCGAGCGGTAGCCGACACGGCTCGCGGCCCGGGTGATCTCCTGGGCGCTGCGGCCTTCGCTGATCAGCGTGCGGATTTCCTCGGTGATGAGCACCAGTTCGTGGAAGGCGACGCGACCCTTGTAGCCGGTGTTGCGGCAGGCGGCGCAGCCGCGGCCGCGGTAGAACGGCACTTCGGTGAGGCCTTCCTCCTTGAAGAACTTCAGCAGCGTCTCGCGCGACGGATAGTACGCTTCCTTGCAGTTCTCGCAGATACGCGCCGCGAGCCGCTGCGCCAGCACGCCGATGACCGACGGGGCGACCATGTACGGCGCGACGCCGATCTCGATCAGGCGCGTGATCGCCTGCGCGGCGGTGTTGGTGTGGAGCGTGGCGAAAACGACGTGGCCCGTCAGCGCGGCCTCGGTCGCGATCTTCGCGGTCTCGAGGTCGCGGATTTCACCGATGAGGATGGCGTCCGGGTCCTGCCGGAGCAGCGCGCGCAGCACCGTGGCGAACTTCAGGTCGATGTGCGTGTTGGTCTGGCTCTGGGTCACGCCGGCCAGCTGCATTTCGATCGGATCCTCGATCGTGGAAATGTTGATGTTCGGCGTGTTGATCTCGTGCAGCGCCGCGTAGAGGGTCGTGGTCTTGCCGGAGCCGGTCGGGCCGGTGACGAAGATGATGCCGCTCGGGTTCTGGATCAGCCGCTTGAACGGCTGCAGCACCGTCTGGGAGATCATCATCTTGTCGAGCGTGAGGATCGTCTTCTTGCCGCTCATCGCGAGGATGCGGATGACGGCCTTCTCCCCGTAGGCGGACGGAATGGTGGAAACGCGGAAGTTGGCCTTCTGGTTGCCGATCGGCAGGGAGAAGCGTCCGTCCTGCGGGAAGCGCGTCTCGGCGATGTTGAGCTCGCAGAGGATCTTCACCCGGGAAATCAGGGCGCGGTGGATCTTGCGCGGATAGATGAGGATCTCGCGCAGGTTGCCGTCGATGCGGAAGCGGATGCGCGACTGCGTCTCCTGCGCCTCGATGTGGATGTCGGTCGCGCGCTCGCGCAGGGCGAAATAGATGATGTCGTCGAGGATCTTCGCGAGGGCGTTGCCCTCGGCCATCAGCGCCACCCGGTCGGCGGACTGGTCCGGCTGGTTGAACAGGCTGGAGCCGTCGATTTCGCCGATGCTTTCCTCGAGCGACTTTTCCGTGCTGTAGTGAATCGCGATGGCCGACTCGATCTCGCGCGGCAGCGCGAACACCGGACTGATCGGCAGGCCGGTGATCTGGCTGAGGCGCTTGACCATGGCGGCGTCCGCCGGGTCGGACATGGCGACCGTCAGCGTGCCGTTGATCACGTAGAGGCCGATGGCGTTGGCCTTCTGGGCGATCTCCACCGGCACCTTCTCCACCGCATCCTCGGTGATGATGGAGGCGAAGGGATCGACATAGGCGACGCCGAGGATGTCGGCCCAGCAGCGGCAGGCGTCGTCCTTGGGCACGAGCTGCTCGTCGATGATGGCCTGAACCAGCTCGAGGGAGTCGCCATGGCGCGAGCAAAGGGCGGCAAACTCCTCCGGACTGGCGAAGCTCGGCAGGTCCCGGATCCGGTCGGGAAACGATTTAACCTTTGCGCTTGGCATGGCGGGGAGTGGCGGCCTTCGCCTTGAAGAGTTTCTCGATCTCGACCTGGCTGAACTTTTCCATCGCGTAGGAGCCGGTGGTGCGCTCCGTCTGCAGCTCGGCGAGCATTTCCGGCAGGGAGTAGCGGACCTCGCTGAAGACCGACTTCAGGGCGGCCGCGGGATCGGCCTCGGCCGGCTTGGCGGATGCGGATGATTTCATGGGGTGGTCCCTTCGTTGCCGAAGCAGCTGGCGATGGTCTCGCCGAGCATGCGGGTGATTTCCTCCTTGGGCGTGTCCTTGCGGATGTAGCCGGCCGCGCCCAGCGAAAGGGATTCCTCCACGACCTGGCGGCTGGCGAGCGAGGTGAGCATGACGACCACGCAGTCGGGGTCCTCCTGCTTGAGCAGCCGCAGCGTCTCGAGGCCGGTGAGCCCGGGCATGTTGATGTCGAGCAGCACGAGGTCGGGCTTCTCCTGCTTGAACGTGGCCACGGCATCCTCGCCGTTGCCGGCCTCGATGACGGTCGGGCTGCCGAGCTGTTTCAGCAGCAGGCCGATGAATTTGCGGATGTGGGCCTCGTCGTCGACGAGCAGGACTTTGCCGGAGAAGCTCATGAGGGAAGGGGGAGCGTGACGCGAAATTCGCAGCCGCGGTCGGGCAGGTTTTCCGCGGCGATGGTGCCGCCGTGAGCCTCGACAATCTTGCGGCAGATGGCGAGGCCCAAGCCGGTGCTTTTCTCGCCGCCGGTGGGCTTGACGGAAAGACGGCCGAAATCGCGGAAGAGTTTGTCGCGCTCGTTTTCCGGGATGCCCGGGCCCTGGTCGCGCACGGCGAAACCGCAGCGGTCGCCGCCGAAGAGCACGACGGTGATGGTCGAGCCGGCGGGCGAATACTTCACGGCGTTGCTGAGCAGATTATCGATCACCTGCTTGATCTTATCCACATCGACCCTGGCGGGCAGCACGGCGGGCTCGGTCGGCAGGACGATGCGGGTCTGCTTCTTCGCGGCGTCGATGTTGCGCAGGTAGGCGCATTTCGCGACGAGATCGGCGAGGTTGCAGTCTTCGGGCTGCAGCTTGAGCGCGCCGGCCTCGATCGTCGCCACGTCGAGGAGCTCGTTCACGAGGTCGAGCATCGACTGGCTCGCGTCATGGATCGTGTTGACGAGGTCCAGCTGATCGGCCGTGAGCTGGCCGACGGTGCCGTCGCGGAGGAATTCCGTGAGCCCGCGGATCGACGCGAGGGGATTGCGCAGATCGTGCGCCGCCATGCCGAGGAACCGGTTCTTGGCGGCATCGGCTGCGCTCAACTGTCCGACGAGCAGCTTCTGTTGTTCGGCGAGGAGCTGGTTCTGCAGGTGCGAGCGGATGCGCGCCAGCACCTCGGCGGGCTTGAACGGCTTGGGCAGATAGTCGGCGGCGCCGGCCTCGAGGCCCTCGACGACATCGTCCGACTCGCTTTTCGCGGTGATGAAGATGACCGGGGCGCAGCTGTCGCCGTACTGCTGGCGCAACTGGCGGCAGGTTTCAAAGCCGTCGACGCCGGGCATCATCACGTCGAGCAGCACGAGGGCCGGCTTGAACTCGGCATAGACCTCCAAGGCGCGCTCGCCGGAGTTGGCGTCGGTGAACACGTACCCCTCGCTCTTGAGAATGCTGCCGAGGATGCGGATGTTCAGGCGATCGTCGTCGACGATGAGAATCTTGCGGCCCTTGAGATCCAGGGCCGGGGATTTTGCCTTTGATTCCATGCCGGAGCGATGAAGTGGGGGAGCGCCGACTTGCGACAAGTCCCGTCCAGTCGGCGACCTGTTGAAAACACCAGCCGGGCTTTTTTCGTCAAGGCGCGGCAAAGGGGAAAACACCCTATGCGAAAAATCAGGAGACCGGCGATTGGGAGCCCGCAGATCGGCAAAAAATCGGCCGAGGTGCGTTTGTCAGAAAAATAAAAAGGCACGGATTTCTCCGTGCCTCCGTGTCTCTGTGGTGAAATTCCGAAAGTCGGTCTTCAGTCTCCGCTTCGTCTCGCGCTTAACCGCCGTGCTCGGCGAGCCAGCGCTCCGCCTCGATCGCGGCGGCGCAGCCCATGCCGGCGGCGGTGATGGCCTGACGGTAGACGTGATCGGCGCAGTCGCCCGCGACGTACACGCCGGGAACGTTCGTCTGGATGTGCGAACCATGCGCCGGCTTGAAATAACCGCCTTCGTCCACCGCGAGCGGCGGGGCGAAGGGCTTCGTGTTCGGGACGTGGCCGATCGCGACGAAGACGCCCTTCACCGGGAGCACGGTCTCGGCGTTGGTGTTCACATGCCGGACCTTCAATCCGCTGACGGAGCCTTCCTTCACGCCCTCGACCGACACGGGCACGCTGTCCCAGACGCACTGGATCTTCGGGTGCGAGGTGGCGCGCTCCGCCATGATGCGCGAGGCGCGCAGTTCGTTGCGGCGATGGACGAGGTAAACCTTGCTTGCGAAACGGGTGAGGAAAAGCGCCTCTTCCGCCGCGCTGTCGCCGCCGCCGATCACGGCGACATCCATCTTGCGGTAGAACGCGCCGTCGCAGGTGGCGCAGGTGGTCACGCCCTTGCCGCCGTAGAGTTCCTTTTCACCGGGAATGCCGGTCATGCGCGGCGAGGCGCCGGTGGCGATGATCACAGCCTTGGCGAGAATCGTGCGGTCGCCGGCGATGAGCTTGCGCGGCATCGACGTGAAATCGACGCGGTCGATCAGCGCCTGCTCGAAGCGCGTGCCGAACTTGGTCGCCTGCTTGCGCAGGTTGTCCATGAGCTGGAAGCCGTCCACGCCCTCGGGAAAGCCGGGGAAATTCTCCACTTCGCTGGTGGTCGTGAGCTGTCCGCCGGGCAGCGGGCCTTCCAGCACCAGCGGATTCAGGTTGGCGCGGCCCGTGTAGATGGCGGCGGTCAGGCCGGCGCAACCGGTGCCGATAATCACGACGTTTTCGACGGTGGAGCTGGACATGGTGAGTTAAGTTCAGCGGCAAGATAGCACACTTGGGAAGGGGAAAGTGGGTGCTGGGAGTATTTTACGCGGCGTGAACGATTTGACGGATCGACGGAAATGGGGAACAGGGAGAAGAAATCCTTGTAGAGAAGGTGCGGATGCCTGCTGTCGGATAAAAAACTTCCGATTTTGGTGCAAAATTTCCTCCCTTTGCCGCTTTCTCTGGCACCTTTCTCCGAAACGACTACGTCATATCTGTCATGAGCATGACCTCCCTGAGAACCGGCTTTGCTGTCGCCCTGGTGGTGGCATCGGCCGGCACAGGTCTCGTCTTCTGGCAGGCCAACTCCCGCCTGCAGGAGTCGGTGGACGAACTCCAGCACCAGCAGCAGCGGGCGACGCGGGAAAAGCGCGATCAGGCCGATCAGCTCGCCGCGGCGGCCCGGGTGACCCAGGCCGAGCACGAGGAACTGCTGCGCCTGCGGAGCGAGGTGGAGATCTTGCGCCGCAACCAGGCGGCCGCGCCGGTTGCTCCGGCTTCGGTCGCCACGCCTGCTGCGTCGTCAGGAAATGACGAGGGCGCGGCTCCGTCTCCGTCGGCGAATAATTCCCGCACGATTCCGGTCGAGGTCATGGGCAACGTTGGCCGAGCCACGCCGCGCGCCGCCGGGCAGACCGAAGCGTGGGCGGTGCAGCATGGCGACGTCGACACCGCGGCGAGCCTGCTGACGTTCGCGCCCGAGGAACGCGCCAAGCTCGAGGCGGTCATCGCGGCCCTGCCGGAAAACCTGCGCGAGCAGTACGGCACGCCCGAGCGCCTGATGGCCATGGTCATGGCCGGCACGCCGCGGCCGATCGCCGGGGTGCAGATTCTCGAGGAAAAGGAGCAGGGGCCGGACGCGTTCGTGCAGCAGATCCAGCTGAAGTACGCCGATGGCCGGACGCGCAACGACGAGCTGACCTTTCAACGTGATGCCGACGGCTGGAAGCGGGTGGTTTCGCCGTCGACCGTGGAGCGGGTGATCACAGCGCTGAAGAACGGCCCGATCCCGCGCGCGTCGGGCAAGTGACCGGCAAAGCTGCCGTAAGGTGGAACGCGTTGTCCCCAACGCGTTGTTGGCTCCGTCCACGTTGAGTGTCGGCAATGTCTCTCAACGCGTTGGGGACAACGCGTTCCACCTCGATCCGCGACATCGCGGCCACTTCACCGTGCTCGGTTTCGCATCGCGGCGCGCGTGCTTTGCGTCTGAATGGCGCGATACCCTATGCGCCTCTCAACAGCTTTCGGATCCAGATTGATCGGCGGTCTCACGTTTTTTGCCGTTGCCGCCCATTTGGGCTGGGCGGCGGAGGCCGTGCCTTCCGGTTCCCGGGAAATGGAACGGACCGCCGCGCTGCTCGCCGTTGCGCCCCGGAGCGGCCTTCCTCCGGACAAGGACGATCCGGCCCGCCCGCCTCAGATTCGCCTGCTCAAACCGGGCGTCTGGACCGACGACGTCGGCATCGATGACAACGGCAACATCTACAACCAGTACAAGCGCTCGTCCGTCGGCACCTGGAGCAATTACGAGGAGAGCCGGGCCAACCCTTATCCCGTGCTGCCGGATCCGCTGACGTTGAAAAACGGCCAGCCCGTCCGAGACGCGGCCACATGGTGGAATCAACGGCGGCCGGAGATTCTCGGCGATTTTTATGCCGAGATCTACGGCCGGATTCCGGCGGCCATGCCTAAGATCACCTGGGAGATCGCCGCCGTGACGACCGAGGGTGCCACCCGGACGAAGACCATCGTGGGACACATCGACAATTCGGCCTATCCCCAGGCGACGCCCGCGATCAACCTCACGCTGACCTTGCCGGCCAAGGTCTCGGGCCCGGTGCCGGTGATGGTGGTGATCTCCGCTTTTTCCGGGGGCGGGCCGCGTCGTGGCGGTGCGCCGGCCAATCCCTCCGCGCCAGGCGGAGCAGCGACGAGAACACCGGCGCCCGCGCCGCGTCCGTCTGCCGGACCAAGCCCGAAGGAGCAGATCCTCGCGCGCGGCTGGGGCTATGCGGTCTTCAACACCGCGAGCGTGCAGCAGGACGGCGCTCCCGGCCTGACCGAGGGAATCATCGGCTTGATGAACCGCGGCCAGCCCCGGAGTCGTCCGGACGACTGGGGCGCGCTCACCGCGTGGACGTGGGGCTTGAGCCGGGCGCTCGACTATCTCGAGACGGACCATGACGTGGACGCGAAGCGGCTCGGCGTGGAAGGACATTCGCGCTGGGGCAAAACCGCGCTGTGGGCCGCGGCCCAGGATGCGCGCTGGGCGATCGTCTATGCGAGCTGCTCGGGCGAAGGCGGCGCCAAGCTTTTCCGCCGCAACTTCGGCGAGACGACCGACAACATCGCCGGTTCGCATTGGATGGCGCTCAATTTCCGCAAGTACGCCGGCCACTGGGGTGACTTGCCGGTGGATTCGCACGAGTTGATCGCGCTCGTCGCGCCACGGCCGGTGTTTGTCACGGGGGCGACGCAGGACCCCTGGTCCGATCCGCGGGGCGAATTCCTGGCCGAGGTCGGCGCCGGCCCGGTCTATCGACTGCTCGGAAAACAAGACCTGAGCGCCACGGAAATGCCCGCGCCGAATGTGGCGCTGACGACCGGCGAGCTCGCGTTCCGCAAGCACGTCGGCGCGCACACCGACGTGCCCGACTGGCCGGCCTTCTTGGACTATGCCGCGCGATATTTTTCTCCCGGGTCCGTGAAATAATCCACTTTGGGAATAAGATTTTTTGACAGATCGCACCCGAAACTGACGCAACGGAAAAGCCGGAACCTCGATCCGTCTCACACAGAGACACGGAGAACACAGAGGAAAATGCGGTTCCGATCTCTGTGCTCTCCGTGTCCTCTGTGCGAAACCGGTCTTCACCTCTTCTCGACATTGCGCCGCAGCGGATCGATCCCCTCCGAGATTTTCGGCAACTCCGGCTTGGCCTTTGCGTCCTGCGCGTGAGAGCCTCACGTCGCTCCTTTTTTCATCCCCCATGATCACTTACGTCTACGAAACCCTGCCGCGTCCGGGAAAGGCCGTGCGGCGTTACGAAATTCTCCAGTCGATCAAGGACGCCCCGTTGAAGAAGCATCCCGAGACCGGTGAGGCGATCCGCCGCGCGATCATCCTCGGCCCGGATCCGTTCGTGCGCGCCGCCACCATCGAGCTGCCCGAGAAGAAGCGTCCGAAACTCTCCCGCCGCCAGCAGCGCGAACACGATCACCATCACGAGCACGACCACCACCACTGAGGTGGAATTGCGGAATGCGGATGGCTGATTGCGGAATTCGAGCCTGCTGAGCCAATGGCTGAGGCTGCCGTTTGATCGGCGGCAAATTGTGTCGGTGCCGCGAGCGGAGGATTTCCGAATCAATCCGCAGCCCGCCATCCGCATGCCGCGATTCGTTAGTGGACAGAGATGAAGTCCAGCAGACGCCGTTCGTAGTCACCCTTGGCGAAGCCGTAGAGATCGACATGGCCCGCGCCGGGCACGAGCCAGAATGACTTCGGCTCGCGTGCGCTGGCGAAAAACTCAC
>CALFNJ010000660.1 GCA_937902865.1 uncultured Opitutaceae bacterium | reverse complement strand
ATAAATACGACTACTGCCTCTACTATTCCGAGAATCCGATGTGGGGCCACTTCGGCCACGGCTTCGGCGCGTTCTTCATCGCGCCCAGCACGGAATCGTACGCGGGCGGTCCGCTCCGCCAGGAGCTCGCCGTGCACCAGGACGCGCTGATCCTCAATTATCTCGGCGGCGGCCATTTCGGCGGCGGTGGCACGGCGACGAGCCGCACTGGCGAAAAGATCCACGGACCGTGGTTCCTCTACTTCAACACCGGTGATACGCCGGAGGCTCTCATCAATGATGCGAAGAAAATGGAGGCCGCGCAGAAGTCGCAGTGGCCGTACCGCTGGATGGATGAATCGCTCTATCCCGTGCAGCGCATGACCGTCACGGGCCAGCTGAAGGTCTCGCATAACCGTTCCGCCGCGTACGCCTACGTCATTCTCGGCCAGGCCACCAATCCGGGGCGCGCCGGCGGTGGCGGCGGTCGCGGCCCCGGCGCCGCGGCCCAGGCCGGTCAGGCGGGTCAGCGCGGTCAGGGCCGTCGCGGCGGTGGTGCCGCCGGCGCCCCGGGCGCGGCGGCAGCCGCTCAGGGCGGCCAGCGCGCGGAAAACCGTCTCGCCGGCGGCGACGCCGGCAGCGGTCCGATGGGTGGAGCGGGCGCGCCCCAGGGCGGTCCCGCCCCCGCGGCGGATCGCGCGAGCATCATCTACAATCAGGGCGGTGATTACCTCTTCTACGTGAAGGCCGACGCCAACGGGAAGTTCTCGCTCCCCGCCGTGCGCCCCGGCACCTACACGCTCTACGCTTGGGAAACCCAGGGCTCGATCACGCAGTCGTTCGCCAAGGACGGCATCGAGGTGAAGGCCGGCGCCGGCACGCTCGATCTCGGCGCGCTCGACTGGGATCCGCCGTATCACCCGAACCTCGTTTTCCAGGTCGGCAAGGCCGACCGCATGGCCGGCGAGTTCAAGTTCGGCAGCGCCCCGCGCACGAACCAGTACATGAACGACGTGCCCAACGACCTCACGTTCACCATCGGCAAGAGCAAGGAAGCCGATGACTGGTATTACGCGCAGCCCGGTCCGGCGGATGGTCCGGACAAGAAGCCCGTCGCCGGCACCTGGAACATCGCGTTCAATGTCGCGAAGGTTCCCGCCGGCAACGCCTACCTGACGATCCCCGTCGCTGGCGGCCCGGGCGACGTCAGCGTGCTCCTCAATGGCCAGGAAGTGGGCCGCGTCACGCACAACGACGACGCCAGCGTGCGCCGCGCTGCGAACCGCAGCGGAGTTTATTCCCGCTTCGAGTTCAGCTTCCCGGCTTCGACGCTGAAGGCCGGTGCCAACACGCTGAGCCTCCGCACCAACCGCTCCTCCGGCCGTTTCAACGGCATCATGTACGACACGATCGTGCTCGAGACGGACTGAGCCGGATCGGACACCGGATGACAGAAGCCGGAGGCCGAAAGGCCGAGGCTCGGAAGTCCGGAAGGTCAGAAGAATTCAGCCGCGTTCCCGCAACGGAACGCGGCTTTTCTTTTGTTTCGCAACTCCGACCTGCCATGGAGCTGCCGCCGTGAGGCGGCAGGGATCGATGTAGGGGCGTCCCTTGGGACGCCCGTTCGCGTTGCTGACCGGAAACGGGCGTCCGCAAGGAACGCCCCTACATTAGCCGACCCGATCGATCTCGGATCGTCCTCCGCATTCCTCCTCTAAAATAATTCCGCGTCCTCATTTCCCCTCCGCGCCCTCCGTGTTAAAAAGCAGGTTCAAGCCGATTTCGTCAGCTCGACTCAGCCCCAGCCGCTTCAGTTTCCACCCGCAGCCGTCGCAGCCGGAGCCGGCGCCGTCAGCACGCTCGCCTTGCGATTGTTGGCGGGCGACTGGTCGACCAGGCCGGAGGGATTCACGAGCTGCGTGCGGAATTGCACCTGGCCGGTGGTGGCGAGCACGGTCTGATTGACCGGCTGCTTCACCACATAGGTCGCCCCGGCCTTGAGCGGCGGGATGGGCACGACGCTGGAGGCGCCGCTCGCATCGACGTTCAACTGCAGGCCGCTCACGGTCTGCCCGCTGCGATTCTGCACGACGAACTCCATCTCCCCGGTCGTCGCGTCGTAGTAGTGACTCGAAATCGCCGTATCGATCCGGTTTGGATCGGCGTGATTCATCGCCCAGCCGAGATTGAGGACGCCGTTGCCGTAGTTCGGATCCGCGCCCGGCGCGCCTCCGTCGTTCGTGTATTGCTGGAGGAGCTGCCAGGCCTGGGTCGCGTTCAGTCCGGGATTCTGTGACATGACCGCCGCGATCGCGCCCGCGACCAGCGGGGAGCTGACGGACGTGCCGTCGAGGATGACGCGCTGGTTGTTCAGCCAGGCGGTCTGCACGCCGTAGCCGGGCGCGGTGATCTGGAGCTGTTCACCGGAGTTCGAAAAAAGCACTTGTTGCTCGAGGGCATCGATCGCACCGACCGACACCACGCGGGGATCAGCAGCTGGCCAGGTGAGCTGGGCGGCCTGATCGTTGCCGGCCGCCGCGACGATCACCGCCCCGTGCGCCGCGGCGTAATCGATCGCGTGCGTGAGCACGGCGCTCGTGTCGTATCCGCCCATGCTGATGTTGATGATCTGTGCGCCGCCATCCACGGCCGCGAGGATTGCCTGCGACATCGTGAAAATGTCGCTCATGCCGTCGGCGCCAGTGACGCGGATGCTGAGCAAGCCGGCGGACGGCGCGATGCCCGGGGCGTCTGGCGCGAAGCCGGCGGCGAGTCCCGCGACCGCCGTGCCGTGTCCGTCGTCGTCGCCGCTGCCGGGCTGCGTGCCGAGCCCGATGTCGAGATAACGGACCTGGCCCGGCGCGAACGTCGTGTCCTGGCCAACGCCGCTGTCGAGGATCGCGATCGTGCTGCCGCGGCCCCAATCGGTGCGGTCGCCCGTCGCACCGAGGAACGCGAGCAGGTTGTTGCCGAACGGGATCTGGTTCACGACGGAACGGTCCTCCTTCGGCGGCACCGTCGGAATCTGGACGAGGTAGTTGCCCGCCACCGCCTCATAATCCGTGGCGTTGCCGAGCATATCGTCCTGCAGGGAATTGAGTGAATCGTAGTGCACGCGGACGGTGAGAAGTCCGTCCGACTGGCCGAGCACCGTGAGCCCGGCCTGGCGCGCCCGTTCGAGAAACCGCCGGTAAGCCTCGGCGTTGCGGAAAGTGAGCACGCCTTCGTTGGCGCGCGCGCCGGGGCTCTCCAACCGCTGGCGGAGATAGGCCAGCAGTTCGTTTGCGAGCAGGT
>CALFNJ010000659.1 GCA_937902865.1 uncultured Opitutaceae bacterium | reverse complement strand
AGACGGCGACCGGGAGGTCGCCGCCCCACTGGCCAGCTGCAAAATTGAACGTTGAAAGTTGAACGTGAGATGTTGGACGTTGAATTCCGAATGAACCGTTTTCCTTCGCGCCCCGCCCTCCCTTCGCGGCTTCGCGCGGGCCTTCCGATGCTGGGGATCCTGGCCGGCCTGCTGGGCTTGAGCTCTCCCTTCCCGAGGGTTTCCGCCGCGGAAACCGCCACTTCTGCCTCTGCCTCCTCCGCCGCCCTTCCCGCCGACAAGCCGGTCGTCATTGCCGACCTCAAGCTCCGGCTCATGCCGATCCCCGCCGGCTCGTTCACCATGGGCAGCTCGTCCGGGGAGCTCGGCCACCGCCCCGACGAGACGCCGCATCAGGTGACGCTCACCCAGCCGTTCTGGATCGGCGCCACCGGCGTTACCCAGGCGCAGTACGAAGCCGTGATGGGCACGAATCCGTCGCGCTTCAAAGGGCCGGACCTGCCGGTCGAGACGGTCAATTGGGATGAATCGATGGATTTCTGCCGCAAGCTCACCGAGCGCGAGCGCGCCGCCGGACGCCTGCCGGCGGGCTTCGCCTACACCCTGCCGACCGAGGCGCAGCGCGAATACGCCTGCCGCGCCGGCACCGGCGGCCCCTACGCCGGCGAGATCAACGCGATCGCCTGGTACTCCGGCAACAGCGACGAACAGCCCCACGCGGTCGGCCAGAAGCAGCCGAACGCCTGGGGACTCTACGACATGCAGGGCGATGTCTGGGAATGGTGCTCCGACTGGTACGGCAACTATCCGCGAACCGACGTCACCGATCCCACCGGCCCCGCCAAGGGCGACAGCCGCGTTTACCGCGGCGGCGCCTGGTTCCACTCCGCCGATCTCTGCCGCTCCGCCTATCGCTACAAGATGGAACCCAGCTACCGCGGCAGCCTCCTGGGCTTCCGCATCGCTTTGGTTCGCGTCCCATAAATCGCCCTCGCGCAAAACCCAGAGGCAAACATTCGGAATTTCACCACAGAGGCACGGAGACACAGAGGATCGATTCCTACCGTCCGGTCATCCGAATTGGTTTTCTCCGTGTCTCTGTGCCTCTGTGGTGAAATTCCGGAATCCGAAATCCGAAACCAGCCATCATCCACCTTCAGTGATTTATCCCGCCATGAGCCTCCGCCATCTCCGTCCTCGTTTCCTTCTCTCCGCTTTCGCGCTCACCGTCGCGGCCGTTCCGCTCCACGCCCAGCGTTCGGCGAGTGATTACATCGACCGTGGCAACACCAAGGCCGCCCGCGGCGACTTCGTCGGCGCGATCGACGACTACGACATGGCCATCGAAATGAACGTCCAGGGCGCCGAGGTCTTCTACGACCGTGGCACCGCCAAGGAAGGACGCGGCGATCACCGCGGCGCCGTCATGGACTACAACCGCGCGATCGAGATCGATCCGAAGCTCACCAAGGCCTTCAACAACCGCGGCCTGGCCAAGACCGCCCAGGACGACCTCGAGGGCGCCATCGCCGACTTCAGCCAGGCCATCGCGCTCGATCCCAATTACGCCGCCGCTTACTACAACCGCGGCCGGGCCAAGAAGACGATGGACCAGCTCGACGCGGCCATCGCCGACTACGATCGCGCCATCGCGCTGAAGTCCGATTTTTCCCTCGCCTACATCAACCGTGGCGTCGCCAAGGAGGCCGGCGAACATCACGACGAGGCCATCGCCGACTACGACCAGGCGATCAAACTCGATCCGAAGTTCGCGCCCGCCTTCTTCAATCGCGGCGTCGCCAAGGAAGCCAAGGGCGACCTTGCCGCCGCCATCGCCGATTACACGCAGGCCACCGGCATCGACCCGAACTACCTCAGCGCCTACAAGAAGCTCGTCACGACTCAGCGCAAAGCCGGCAACGAACCCGCCGCCCAGGCCGCCGAAGCGGCCGTGACCCGGCTCTCGGCCCCCAAAACCAAGAAATAAATCCGGGTTCACCACGAAATACACGAACGACACGAAAACCAACCCTCGGAAATTTGCCCACGGAACACACGGACGACACGGAATTCAGGCCTCCTTTTTTCCGTGTATTCTGTATGTTCCGTGGGCACTTCATTTTCCGGCCTGATCGATTCGTGTATTTCGTGGTGATCAGAAGGTTCCGCCTGCGGACGTATCCGCGTTCATTTTGGTTCGTCAGTTAGCCATGCGCCACTTCGGGACCAATCGCCAAAAGCTTGCACCTTGGGCCGGCGATTATTCTTTCGATGCTGTGGCACTGACATGGTTCCCCCGCCCATTCCCGCCAATGACGAGGCTCGCGTGGAGGTTCTGCATTCGCTCGGCATTCTCGATACGCCGCGCGAATCCGAATACGACGATCTGACGGCCCTCGCCGCCGAGATCTGTCAGGTGCCGATCGCGCTGATCACGCTGGTCGACAAGGAGCGGCAGTGGTTCAAATCCGCCATCGGTATCAATGACCGGGAAACGGCCCGCCGGGATTCGTTCTGCGCTCACGCCGTGGCCAGGCCGGGCGACGACATGCTGATCGTGCCGGATGCGCACCAGGATCCACGTTTTTCCGATAACCCATTCGTCGCCGACGAGCCCAAAGTGCGCTTCTACGCCGGCGCACCGCTGGTCACGCAGGATGGCTTCGCGCTCGGCGCGCTCTGCGTGATCGACCGGAAGCCGCGCCAGCTGAGCAAGTCCCAGCTCGCAGCCCTCGACATCCTTCGCCGCCACGTCGTCAATTCGCTCGAGCTCCGGCGGCTCGTCGCCAAGCAGCGTGAGATCATCGCCGACCTCGACCGCACCCGGTGCGAGCTCGAGAAGGCCAAGCACGTTGCCGAAAACACCGCCAAGGCCAAGGCGCAGTTCCTCGCCGCGATGAGCCACGAGATCCGCACGCCGATGAATGCCGTCGTCGGCATGAGCACGCTGCTGCGTGACACGCCGCTCAACGACGAGCAGCGCGACTGCGTCGACACGCTCAACACCAGCAGCGAGCTCCTGCTCACGGTCATCAACGACATCCTCGATTTCTCCAAGATCGAGGCTGGCAAGCTCGACTTCGAAAGCGTGCCGTTCGACGTCGCCGCCTGCGTGGCCGGCGCGGTCGACCTGCTCGCCGCGCCCGCCGCGACCAAGAAGATTCCCCTCTGGGTCGACCTGGCGCCCGGCCTCGCTCCCGTGGTGAAGGGCGATGTCACCCGCATCCGCCAGATTCTCATCAACCTGCTCTCGAACGCGGTGAAGTTCACCGCCGCCGGCGAGATCGTGGTCCACGTCGCGAGCGCGGAGCGGACGAATGGCCGCGTGGAGCTGCAGTTCAGCGTGAGCGACACCGGCGTCGGCATCTCGCCCGAGAACCTCAACCGGCTCTTCCGCGATTTCAGCCAGGCGGAAACGTCGACCACCCGCCGCTTCGGCGGCACCGGCCTGGGCCTCGCCATCAGCAAGCGGCTCGCCGAACTCCAGGGCGGCCGCATGTGGGTCGAGAGCGTCGCGGGCCGCGGCTCGCATTTTAATTTCACGGTCGTCGTCGAGAAGAGCGATCGCCCGGTCACGAATGCCGCCGCTCCGGGCGAGCGCGCCGACTTCGATGCGCAGTTTGCCCGGGAGCACCCCGCCCGCGTGCTCATCGTCGAGGATAATCCGGTCAACCAGAAGGTCCTCACCCGCATGCTGCAGAAACTCGGCTACACGCCCGAGGTGGCCAATCACGGCCGCGACGGACTCGCCGCCGCGAAAGCGAAGACCTTCGATGTTGTCCTCATGGACATCGAGATGCCCGAGATGGACGGCCCCACGACGAGCCGCGCCATGCGCGCTGAATTGGAGGCTTCGCATCAGCCGGTGATCATCGCCGTCACCGCCCACGCCCTCGCCGAGGAGCAGAACGCCTGCCTCGCCGCCGGCATGGACGCCTGCCTGACCAAGCCCATCCAGGTCCGCGAGCTCACCGCCCTCCTCGCCCGCTACCCCGAGCTCCGTCGCCCCTGGCGCAAGACGACTCCGACCTGAGGGTAGGGCGCGTTATCCCTAACGCGCCGTGATCGTTATCCGCGTTTCCATCGCCGATGGCGTCCGGTTCGATTTCGTCGACCTTCGAGCCCAGTCCTTTTCTACAGGAGGAATACCGAGCGAAAGCCGAGGTTCGGAATCCGATCCTCGGTTCGTCCTCGGTCTTTCTCCTGTTAAAGAAGATCGAATGTCTAGCCGACTCCAGACGGACGGGCAGGCCGCCCGTCCCTACCTTCGGATTCGAGGCTTTTCATCTCACGCGGCTCCGCCAATCCTGACGCCGAGGCCGCCCCGCAAACGGCCCTGGCTCATCCACTTGAACGCCCACCCGGCCGCAATGCCGAATTCCGCCGAGACCCCGCCGCTGAAGCCGCCGTCACTGGCTTCCCGCCTCGTCAACTCCCCGTGGCCCGCCCCGGCCTTCTCGCTCACGCTCTTCGTTCTCGGCCTGATCCTTGCGGCCGCGCGCGCCTTTCCCGCGCCTTACTACGTGTTCAAAATCTGGGAAGCCTCGATCTTCCTCCACGTCGTGGTCGGCGTCGCGCTCCTGATCCGCGGAAAAACCAGGGA
>CALFNJ010000658.1 GCA_937902865.1 uncultured Opitutaceae bacterium | reverse complement strand
CGTCCGTCATCGTCAAATGGCTCCGCGAAACCTACGACGCGGAGATCGTCACCTTTGCGGCCGACATCGGCCAGGAGGAGGAGCTGAAGGGCCTGCCGCAGAAGGCGCGCCGGACCGGTGCCGCGAAGCACTACACGCTCGATCTCGTCGAGGAATTCGCCCGCGACTTCATCTATCCGATGATCCGCGCCAATGCGATTTACGAGGGCCAGTACTACCTCGGCACCTCGATCGCGCGTCCGCTGATCGCCAAGGCGCAGATCGAGATCGCCCGCAAGGAGCACGCCGACACCGTCGCGCACGGCGCCACCGGCAAGGGCAACGACCAGTGCCGGTTCGAACTCACTTACATGGCGCTGGCGCCGCGGCTCACGATTCTCGCGCCGTGGAAGATCGATTCGTTCCGCGGCCAGTTCCCGGGCCGGGCCGAGATGATCGACTACTGCCGCGAGCACAAGATCCCGGTCGAGGCTTCGCTGAAGAAGCCGTATTCGATGGATCGGAATCTCCTGCACATTTCCTACGAGGCCGGCATTCTCGAGGATCCCTGGTTCGATCCCACGACGAAGGCCAACCGCGGCATGTTCAAGCTGTCGGTCTCGCCCGAGGACGCGCCGAATCGCGCGGAGTACGTCGAACTCGATTTCGTCAAAGGCAACTGCGTCGCCGTCAACGGCCGCAAGCTCTCGCCCGCCGGTGTGCTCAAGGTGCTGAACCAGCTCGGCGGCAAGCACGGCGTCGGCCGCGTCGACCTCGTGGAAAACCGTTTCGTCGGCATGAAGTCCCGCGGAGTCTATGAGACTCCGGGCGGCACGATCCTGATGCACGGCCACCGGCAGGTGGAGTCGCTCACGATGGACCGCGAGGTCATGCACCTGCGCGACTCGCTCATTCCGAAGTACGCCGAACTCGTTTACTACGGCTTCTGGTTCGCCCCGGAACGCGAGGCGCTCCAGGCCCTGATCGACGAGAGCCAGCGCTACGTCACGGGCACGGTCCGGCTGAAGCTCTACAAGGGCAACATCATCACCTGCGGCCGCAAGTCGAAGTACTCGCTCTACGACATGAACATCGCGTCGATGGAAGGCGTGAAGAGCTGGTACAACCAGAGCGACGCCACCGGCTTCATCCGCCTCAACGGCCTTCGCCTCCGCGCGCGCAATCTCGCGCAGGGCGGCCCGAAGACCTGAGGTCAGAGGACGGACGCCGGAGGCCAGACGCCGGAGGTCGGAGGGCCGGAAAGACAGAAGGTCGGATGATCGGATGCTCGGAGGACGGATGCCCGAAGACAGAGGGCGGAAGACCAAACGGGCGGATTGTCGGATGATCTGAAACTAAATCCGGCGTCCGGCGTCAGGCGTCCGGCTTCCGCTTTTCTCACCCCAACCCCACTCGTTTGTTTCGTTTCGCATGAAAAAGGTCCGTCTCGGCGTCATCGGTTTAGGCAACATGGGCTCGGTGCACGTCGCGAACATCGACGCCGGCAAAGTGCCGCGCCTCGAAGTCGCGGCCGTGGCCGACGCCGATCCGGCGAAGCACAGCCGGGCTCCGCGCGCCAAGGCGTTCACCTCGCCGGACGACATGCTGGCGTCGGGTCTGATCGACGCCGTGCTCATCGCCACGCCGCACTACGATCACACCGCCATGGGCATCAAGGCGCTGAAGGCCGGCCTGCACGTGATGGTCGAGAAGCCGCTCTCGGTGCACAAGGCCGACGCGCAGAAGCTCATCGCGGCCTACACCAACCCGAAGCAGGTGTTCGCGGCGATGTTCAACCAGCGCACCGACCAGTATTATCTCAAGATCCGCCAACTCATCCGCGATGGCGCGCTCGGCGAGATCCGGCGCGTGAACTGGATCATCACGAATTGGTTTCGCACCGAACACTATTACGCGTCGGGCAGCTGGCGCGCGACGTGGAAGGGCGAGGGCGGCGGCGTGCTGCTCAACCAGTGCCCGCACAATCTCGACCTGTTCCAGTGGATGATCGGCATGCCGAAGCGCGTGCGCGCGAGCTGCGGCTTCGGCAAGCATCACGACATCGAGGTGGAAGACGAGGTCACGGCCTATTTCGAATTTCCCAACGGCGCGTCCGGCGTGTTCATCACGTCGACCGGCGAGGCGCCCGGCACGAACCGCCTCGAGATCGCGGGCGAGCTGGGCCGGCTGGTGTACGAGGACGACAAGATCCAGTTCACCCGCAACAAGACTCCGATGACCGAGTATTCGCGCACGGTGCCCGAGGCGTTCGGCCGTCCGGAGACGGAAGTCGTCGCGATGCCGCCACTCGAGCACGGCGGGCAGCACAACGAGATCCTGAAGAATTTCACCGACGCGATCCTCGACGGCGCGCCGCTCGTTTCGCCGGCGGTCGAGGGCATCCATTCGGTCGAGCTCGCCAACGCCATGCTGATGTCGGGCTGGACGGGTGAAACCATCGAGCTGCCGCTCGACGCCCAGCGTTACGAGCAGCTCCTGCAGGACAAGATCGCCAACTCCAAGCCGAAGAAGAAGGCCAAGGTGGCCGTCGGCGGCGCGGATTTCCTGAAGTCCTTCGGCCGCTGAGTTGAGTTACTTTGATTTATCTGGAACTCAGGAAATCAGGAGCGGCGGTTTGAGGGTTTGAAGGTTGGAGGTTTGAAATGGGGACGCGACCTCCCGGTCGCGTGGGGTGGGGCGCGTTATCCCTAACGCGCCGTGATCGCCATCTGAGTTTCAGGACTAGCGGAAACCAACCGGCGCGTTAGGGACAACGCGCCCTACCTTCGGAAGGGGCCAAAGGCTGGAACTTGTTCCTTGGCACTTTCCCGCCGTCGGCATTGGCTGGTGGACCAATCCCAATTTATGGCCGATCAACCCTTTCTCCCTGAGACCTATCTCCTGAACAGCGCCTGGGCGCGCCGGTTGTACACCGATCACGCGGCGCCGCAGCCGATCTTCGACTACCACTGCCATCTTCCGCCGCAGGAGATCGCGGCCAACCGTCAGTTCGAGAATCTCGCGAAAATCTGGCTGGGCGGCGACCACTACAAGTGGCGCGCGCTCCGCGCCGCCGGCGTGCCGGAGCGGCTGATCACGGGCGACGCGAGCGACTACGAGAAGTTTCTCGTCTTCGCCAAGACGGTGCCGGATCTCGTCCGCAATCCCCTCCATCACTGGTCGCACCTCGAACTGCGCCGGTATTTCGGCATCGATCTCCTGATCAACGAGGCCAACGCGCCCAAGATCTGGGAGCAGGCCAATGCGGCGCTCGCGAAGCCGGAGATGTCGGTCCACGGCATCCTGAAAAAGTTCAAGGTCCGCGTTGTCTGCACGACGGACGATCCGGCGGACGACCTCGCGCACCATGTCGCGATCGCCAAGAGTGGGCTCGGCACGAAAGTCTATCCGACCTTCCGCCCCGACAAGGCGCTGCTCGTCACCGATCCCGCCGGCTTCAACGCCTGGTGCACCCAGCTCAGCGCGCGCGCGAACATCGAGATCAAGAATTTCGCCACGTTCCTCGACGCGCTGAAGCAGCGGCACGATTTCTTCCACTCGCTCGGCGGCCGGGTTTCCGACCACGGGATGGAGTATGTTCCCGCGGAGGACTGCACCGAGAACGAGGCGGCGGCGATCTTCGCGCAGACCCGCAGCGGCCGCGCCGCGAGTCCGGAGCAGTGGGCGAAGTTCGCCTCGTACATGATGCTCGGCTTCGGCCGGCTCGACGCCTCGCGCGGCTGGACGAAGCAGCTCCACCTCGGGGCGATCCGCAACAACAACAGCCGCCTGCTCAAGCTGCTCGGTGCGGACGCCGGCGTGGACTCCATCGGTGATTTCCCGCAGGCGCGCTCGCTCTCCCGCTACCTCGGCACGCTCGATGCCGAGAACAAGCTGCCGCGGATCGTGCTCTACAATCTCAACCCGGCCGACAACTACGTCTTCGCGACGATGTGCGGCAACTTCGGCGACGGCACGATTGCGGGCAAGCTGCAGTTCGGTTCCGGCTGGTGGTTCCTCGACCAGAAGGAGGCGATGGAGTGGCAGATCAACGCGCTGTCGCAGCTCGGATTGCTCAGCAAGTTCGTCGGTATGCTGACGGACTCGCGCAGCTTCCTCAGCTACGTGCGCCACGAGTACTTCCGCCGCATCCTCTGCAACCTCGTCGGCTCCGACGTCGAGGCCGGCCTCATCCCCGCCGACGGCAAGGCGCTCGGCGACCTGATCGAGAATATCTGCTACAAGAACGCCGCGGGCTTCTTCGGTTTGGAAGCGGGCAAGTAACCGCGCCCATTTTCGGAATTTCACCACAGAGACACCGAGGCACGGAGAGATTCCGAACTCCGATTTTCGAATTCCGCATCTGCTGCGGTCTTCTCCGTGCCTCGGTATCTCTGTGGTGAAATTCCGGAAGTTCGATCCGAAATTTTGAAATTAAGCTAACTACCCCTATGCAACTCGGCCTTTGTCTTCATCCCGCGGATCTCGCCGGCTTTCAGGAACTGCCCTTCGATTTCATCGAGGGTCACGTGCAGAATTTTCTCAAGCCCGAGGCGCCGGATGCGGAGTTTGCTCCGCTGGCGGCTTCGGCGCGGGCCAGTCGCCGGCCGATGCCTTCGGTCAATTGCTTTCTGCCGGGCGACCTGAAGGTGACGGGGCCGTCGGTCGATGCTGCCCGGCTCGCGAAGTATGCCGACAAGGCCTTCGCGCGGGCGAAGTCGATCGGATTGACGACAATCGTCTTCGGCTCGGCCGGCGCGCGTCAGGTGCCCGACGGCTGGTCGGCGGCGCGCGGCTTCGAGCAGTACGTCGAGGCCCTGAAGATCGTAGGGCCGCTGGGGCAGCAGCACGGCGTGACGATCGTGGTCGAGCCGCTCAACCGCGGGGAGTGCAACCTGGTCAACACCATCGATGAGGGCGCCGAAGCGGTGCAGCGCTGCAATCACCCGAATGTCCGTCTGCTGGTCGACATTTTCCATATGCTGCGCAACGGCGAAACGCCGGATCCGATTGTGAAGCACGCGGCGCTGATCACGCATTCGCACGTGGCGGAGAATCAGGATCGCGCGGCGCCCGGAACGAAGAACGAGGATTTCCGTCCGTTCCTGCGTGCGCTGAAAAAAGCCACGCTCTGCCAGCGGCTCGCGATCGAGTGTATCTGGACCGAGCCGGTGCCGGTTGCGGCCCCGAAGGCCCTCGCGGCGCTGCGGCGCCAGTTGGCGGACGCGGGGTATTGAGCGGATCTGGCTGCTAGGTGATGGAGACGCGACGTCCTCGTCGCGTGGGTGGGGCGCGTTATCCCTAACGCGCCGTAACCGTTATCCGCGTTTTGCGACGAACGGACCCAAATCGGCGCGTTAGGGATAACGCGCCCCACCCAAGATCGATGAGCGGCGAACTGCCGGTCGCCGAGTTGCTGAACGCGACGGGGACGTCGCGTCCCCATTTTCCGATCCTTAATCCGACGCGTTTTACGGGCCGTCGCTGTGATTAGAACAGCGACTTCGCGACCACGCCGACGGCGTTGATCGGGCCGGCGTCGTCGAGGCCGTCGAGCGCGCGGTCGGCCTTCTTCAGCGTGCCCTGCACGTCGCGAAAGAGGGTGTCGTCGTTGATCAGCTTGCCCAGCGTGCCTTCGCCCTTGGCGATCTTGTCGGAGACGTCGCGCAGGTTCTGCACGCTCGTCTTGAAGTTGTTCGCGGTGTTCTCGTCGAAGACCAGGGCGCCGAGCGCGCCCTTGCCGGCCTTCACCTGGTCGACGATGCCCTGCGCGTTGGCGACGAATGTCTTCGCCTCGTCGGCCGCGCCCTTGATCTCGCCGATGGTGGAGACGAGGTCGTCGTGCAGCGTCGGATCGTTGATCAGCTTGCCGAGCGTGCCTTCGCCGCGGTTCAGCTTGGCGGAGACTTCCTTGAGATTGGTCACGGTGGCCGTGAGGTTTTCGCCGTTCTGGCCGACGAGATTGTCGAGCTTCTGGATCAAGCCAGGCTGGCCGTCCTTGCCCTTGAGCGAGTCGCCGATGGAGCCGAGCGCGTCATCGAGTTTGGAGCCCAGCTTGCCGAGCTGTGCCATGACCGAGTTCAGGTCGGGCGTGACGACCGTGCGGATTTCGGCGCCGGGCTCGAGCGGCGGCGCGGTGGGCGTGCCGAGGTCGATGCCGATGTAGTCGGTGCCGATGATGCCGGCCATGACGATGGACGCGCTGGCGTCGTTCGCGATCTTGATGCCCGGCTCGATGCGGAGGATCGCCTCCGCGCGGCGGCCGGCGAGCTGGGTCTTTTCGACGGAGCCGATCTTGACGCCGGCCATGCGGACCTCGTCACCGACCTTGAGCTCCTTGAGACTCTCGAAGCCCGCGACCAGCGTATAGCCGCGGTCCTTGAAGATCTTGCCGTCGCTGAGCGTCTCGAACGTCACCCAGACAAGGGCGAGGCCGAGAAGAAAGAAAAGCCCGACGCGGGCGGTCATCTGTGCGGTGTTCATGGTGTGATTCTCCGATTAGCTAAAAGGATAAACAGGCAAAGGGGGCTCAGGTTTCGAGTTTCTTGAAACGCGGGTTCTTCAGGTCGACCTTGGGATTGAGGAAGTCGGCGATGCGCGGATCCGTCGGCTGGCGTAGCTCGGCCGGCGGGCCGACGTGGATCAGCTGGCCGCCCATGAGGATGCCGACGCGGTCGGAAATGTTCAGCGCGAGATCGCGGTCGTGGGAAACGACGATGCTCGTCACGTGATATTCGTCCTTCAGGGTGGCGATGATCTCGCTGATCGTCGCGCTCATCAGCGGGTCGAGTTCGCTGGTCGGCTCGTCGTAGAGCATGAGCTGCGGCTCCATCACCAGCGCGCGCGCGATGGCGACGCGCTTCTTCATGCCGCCGGAGAGCTCCGACGGAAACTTGGCGCTGGCGTTCTCGAGGGAGAGGATCTGCAGCGCGCGCTCGACCTTCTCGCGGATGGCCGACTCCGACGCGATGCGGTGCTCGCGCAGATAGAGGGCGAGGTTGTCGTAGACGGAGAGCGAGTTGAACAGCGCGCCGGCCTGGAAAACCAGCGCCATGCGCACCTGCTCACGCGTCGTGGGATCGGAGGCGTCCTTGCCATCGACGAGGACGCGACCGGACGTCGGCGCCTCAAGGCCGACGATGTGCTTCAGCAGCACGCTCTTGCCCGAGCCGCTGGGGCCCATGAGCACGAAGATTTCGCCGGGCTCCACCTTGAAGGAAACGTCCTTGAGCACAACGAAGTCGCCGAAGCTCTTCGAAAGCTTGTCGAGCTCCACGCCGACGGCGGGCGATTCGTTGTCGGTGAACGGGGAGCGGGTGGAACTGGTGCTGCCGGTGGGCATGGGAACGGTGGAGGACTCAGATCAGGTGAGAATCTTCGTGGTGAAGTAATCGAGCACGAGAATGAGGATGAGCGAGACCACGACCGCGCGCGTGACCGACCCGCCGATTTCGCGCGGACCGCCGCGGGTGTTGAGGCCGATGTTGCAGCAG
>CALFNJ010000657.1 GCA_937902865.1 uncultured Opitutaceae bacterium | reverse complement strand
CCCTACACGCGTGCTTCCGAGCTGGATTTGGAAAATAAGTGGGTTCTGGAGTGAGTGTCGGCGGCGTTGCCTTTGGATTCAAAAAAGTGAGCGACGGATGCGCCTAGAGGGGAACCACTTGGCGCGGAATGCAACGGTGGCGGGTATGAACACCAGTCTCAGCTATCTGCTTTCCATCCTCTGGTTCGTCCTGTGGATCGTCGCGCTCGTCGACTGCATCAAGAGCAACAACTCCAACAAGGTCGTCTGGATCCTCGTGATCATCCTGCTCCCATTCCTCGGCTCGATTCTGTATTTCCTCGTGGGGCGCAGCCGCGTCGCCTGAGGCCGCCGCCTCAGGCGAAACGTTCAACGTCCAACGCTCAACGTTGAACGTTCAAGGACGACCTCGGTCCGCCTCACGAAGAGCGCGAAGGTAGAGACGGGCGGGCCGCCCGTCCGGTTTGACTCTGCTCTGACGTCTTGCGTTTAGCGGAGCGAACGGGCGTCCCAAGGGACGCCCCTACATCTCCGGATGGGGACGCGACGTCCCCGTCGCGCTGCGGGCGAGCAGGTCTTCGACCTGCTCTGGTCGAATCGAAGAGCCGACCTACCGGTGCGACGGGTGTCGCACCCGGCGACCGGGAGGTCGCCGCCCCATCTCGAGCCCCGTTTTTCCATTTCGAGCCGCGCTTTTAGCGTTCGTTGCGGTGCCTCTCACTTCGATCACCGGCTCGACGCCATGGAACTGCGCGCCTTAGCTCGGGCGCATGGCATCGCTTCGGGATCGCTTTGGTTTTGGCGGAGGCAGCTCGCTCGGATCGCTCGGGCTGATCGGCGTCGCGATGATGATGTTGGCGGCGAGCGCGCCCGGATTGTCGGCCGCCGTCGTGCGCGGCGTCGTCTTTGACGATCGCAACGGTAATGGCGTGCGCGATGCCGATGAGTCCGGCCTGGCTCGGGTGGGCGTGTCCAATGGCGTGGATGTGATCCTCGCCGACGACGCGGGACACTACGAGCTGCCGCTCAGCGGAGCAGGGGAGGCGACGCTCTTCGTGATCAAACCGCGCGGCTGGCGGCCGCCGGTGAACGAGTGGAATCTTCCGCAGTTTTATCGGCGGGTGAAAACGGCGGATGCAGCCACATCGCTCGCGGCGGTCGATTTTCCACTGATCCGGAGCGAAGAACCCGACGCCTTCCGCGCGTGGGTGCTGACCGATCCTCAGCCGTATGCGCCACAGGACGTGGATTATCTGGCTCGCACGGTGGTGGCGCGGCTGGCGGAACGCCGCGAGGCGGACTTCGGCATCACGCTCGGCGACGTGACCAACGATCGCGCCGATCTCTACGCGCCGGTGAACACCGTCATGGCCCGGGCGGGCGTGCCGTGGTACAACCTGAATGGAAACCACGATCTCAACCTCGGGGCCTCGGATGACCGGAGTTCGGTGGTGAGCTTCGAGGCGGTGTACGGTCCGTCGACCTATGCGTTTCACCATGGACGCGTGCTGTTCGTGGCGCTGAACAACGTCCGTTTTCTCGGCGGATTGCGCTACATCGGCGGCCTGCGCGAGGACCAGTTCGCCTTCCTGGAAAATGTTCTGCGCACC
>CALFNJ010000656.1 GCA_937902865.1 uncultured Opitutaceae bacterium | reverse complement strand
CGCGGAGCTGGTCGACGGCGCGGCTGACGCGCTTCTGGGCGGTGTCGTCGGAAGTGCCGAGGGCCTGGCCGACTTCACGGAGACTTTTATTTTCGAAGTAACGGAGGAGGACGGCGCTGCGGGCGTCGGCGTCGAGCGACTCCATGGCCTCGTCGAGGAGCGGCTCGACCTGCGGCCATTCAGGGCTGGGCGAGTTCATGGCGGCGATTTCATAGGCGGCGTGCTCGCGGACCTGGCGGCGTGACTCGCGGCGGATCGCGTCGACCGCGGTGCGGCGCGTGACCACGTAAAGCCAGGCGGCGAGCGGCGTGGCGGCCGGAATGGTGCCGGCGGCGCGTGAGAGATCGACGAACACGGTCTGGGTGATCTCCTCGGCCAGTTCGGGCGAACGCACCTGGCGGCGGGCGGCGGAATAAACGAGATCGAGATGGCGCCGCACGAGCGCGGCAAACGCCTCCTGCGAGCCGGTGGCGGCGTAGCTCTGGAGCAGGTCGCGATCGCTCAAACTCGAACTCATCACGCTTCAATTATCGCCACGAAGAAGACGAATCCGACAGCAAACGAAAGATCACCACGAAATACACGAACCACACGAAAGCCGGAGGATTGCCCACGGAACACACGGATGACACGGAAATCAGAGTCCCGAGGATTGGATCCTTTTCTGTGTATTCTGTGTGTTCCGTGGGCATCTCATTTCAGGGTCCGGACCTTTCGTGTGGTTCGTGGATTTCGTGGTCACCTCTCGGTCGCTTTACTTTCCGCCAGAGCTGGGGATGGTGCGGGATGCCTGAAACCACGCCGCCGAACCTGAAGGATGCCGGGCTGGAGGTGCGCACGTATTTTGTCCGCGACCGCAATGTGCTGCTGGCGCGGGCGGACTTCAGCGAGCTCTACGTCGACTACTACCTGCATCTCGCGGACCAGCAGATGAAGCCGGCCCCGGAGCATGACGCGCTGTTCAAGCGCGCGCTGGCGGCGTTCGTGCTGCACAGCGCCTCGCGGCCATGGAAGGAGATGAACGCGTGGACGATCAATTTCCAGCAGCCGCTGGTGAATCTCTTCCTCACGGGCGACAACGAGACCGGCGCGGTCACGGGGCGCGTGTTCGACGAGAACGTGAAGGAGCTGCCGGAAAACCTGTTTTATGCCGACGTGGTGCGCAGCGGCCAGCCGCGGCGCCGGAGCACCGTGAACTTCACCGGCACCGATCCGCTCGTGGCAGTGGAGAAGTTCTACGCGCAGAGCGAGCAGCGGGAGGCGCGTTATTTCCAGATCGCGGAGGAGGAGTTCGTGATGGTCACGGAACATCCCGATTGCGATCAGGCGTGGCTGCGCGCGCTGACGACGGAGCAGGTGAAGAATTTGGACAAGACCGAGACCCTGTCGCTGCTCGAGCGCCGCATCTACCGCTGGCACTGCGGTTGCAACCAGGCGCGCATGCTCGAGGTGCTGGCACCGACGATGCGGCAGGACCCGGAGGCGCTCTTCGGCGACGAGCCGAAGCTGGAGATCCGGTGCCCGCGCTGCGGGGCGAGGTACATCGTCACGCGCGAGGCGCTGGAAACGTTTGTGGCGCAGAACAAATAGCGCCAACAACGAGGGGTGGATGACATCCTCCGTAACATCTGGAGCGGCCTGACGACCGCGTCGCTGCTCGACCAGGTCAACCTCGCCCTCGGCATCGCCGGCGTGTGGCTGATGATCCGGCGCAGCCTGTGGGCGTTTCCGGTGGGGCTCGTCGCGGTGACGGT
>CALFNJ010000655.1 GCA_937902865.1 uncultured Opitutaceae bacterium | reverse complement strand
GGCGGCGGCTACTGTCGTCTCGGCTTCGTCGGTTTCGGAATAATGACGGCTGCTCTTGATTTTTTCAGGCATGAGAATGACTTTAGCTTTGTTGGGAACGAGTACTCCCGAGGTTATTTCTGTTTTTTGACTCCGTACCCTCGGAGCGTAAAACGTTCCATCAGCTTTACGGGCGAATCTCAGAGGAGGTTGCGAAAAATCGTGTCATCCGCCCGTGCAATAATGGCGCAACCCGCGCTGTGACATCGGTCAGCGTGACACAATCAGCGCTGGCTTCGGCGCAAGCCGACCGAGGTAGTTTCCTCAGCCGAAACCGGCTTAAAACTGCTCGGCCATGGCGACGGCCTTGAGGAGGGCGGAAGCCTTGCCGATGGTTTCCTGGTATTCGGAAACAGGAACAGAGTCGGCCACGATACCCGCGCCGGCCTGGATGTGCAACTGGCCGTCCTTCAGGAGCGAGGTACGCAGCATGATGCAGGAGTCGAGGTTACCGTCGTAACCGAAGTAGCCGAGGGCGCCGGCGTAGAAGCCGCGCTGGGACGGCTCGTGTTCGGCGATGACCTGCATGGCGCGGATCTTCGGGGCGCCGCTGACGGTGCCCGCGGGGAACGTGGCGCGCATGAGATCGTAGGCGTTCTTCTCCGGAGCGATCGTGCCCTCCACCTGTGAGACGATGTGCATCACGTGGGAATAGCGCTCGATCACCATCAACTCGGGCACGTGGATGGAGCCGTACTGGCAGACCCGGCCGATGTCGTTGCGGGCGAGGTCGACCAGCATGAGGTGCTCGGCGCGCTCCTTGGCGTCGGCGAGCAGGTCCTTCTCGAGCGCGGTGTCCTCGGCGGCGGTGGCGCCGCGCTTGCGGGTGCCGGCGATGGGACGGATCTCGACCCGGCCGTCGGTGAGGCGAACGTGCACCTCGGGAGAAGCGCCGATGATCGCGAAATCGCCCGTTTCCAGGATGAACATGTAGGGCGACGGATTGACCGTGCGCAGGGCGCGATAGAGATCGAGGGCCGACTTCGCGAACGGCCGGGAAAAACGCTGGGACGGCACGACCTGGATGATGTCGCCGGCCTTGATGTATTCCTTGCAGGCATCGACCGTCTTTTCGAAGCGCTCCTGCGTGAAGTTGCCGGGCGGCACCGTGAGCTTGCCCGGCTCGACCAGCGGCGCAGGCGCGAGCTCCCGGGGCTGGCGGAGCATGGCGTAGAGTTCGCGCAATTCGGTGACGGCAGCATCGTAGGCCGCGCCGGCGTCGCCGCGGACGTGCGCGTTGACGCAAAGGCGGAGGGTCTGCTTGGCGCGGTCGAAGATCAGCAGCGAGTCCGACAGCATGAAGTACAGCAGCGGGACACCGAGAGCGTCGGTGCGCGCGGCGGGAACGGTCGGCTCGATGCGAGTGATAAATTCGTAGCCGATAAAACCGACGGCGCCACCGGTGAACCGCGGCATGCCGGGCAGGCTGACGGGAACATACCCGTGCATCTCCTTCTCGATGAGGGTGAGCGGATCCTGCGGGGTGGGAACGGTCTGCGTCGGCTGACCGGGGACGCGGATCTCGGTGGTCTTGGGCCCGCAGACGAAGATCTTGCGGGGGCGGCAGCCGATGAAGCTGTAGCGCGACAGGTTTTCGCCGCCCTCGACCGACTCGAGCAGGAAGGACGGACCGGCGTCCTTGAGCTTGGCGTAAGCCGACACCGGCGTCTCGAAATCCGCCATCAAGTCGGCGCAGACCGGGATGACGTTGCCTTGCGCGGCGAGGCCGAGGAAGGCCTCGCGGGTGGGGTGGATGTTCATCGGCTCGAAGCGTGTTACTCGACGGTCACCGATTTGGCCAGATTGCGCTGCTTGTCGACGTCACACTTGAGCGCGAGGGCGATGTAGTAACTCAAAAGCTGGACAGGCACAGTTGCCACGATCGGGAGGACGGCCTCGTGGCAGTCGGGGATCGGGATCACCTCGTCGGCCAGGCCGGGCGGGAGCTCGCAGCCCTCGGTGACGATCGCGATGATCTTACCCTTGCGGGCTTTGATCTCCTGCATGCTGGAGACGATCTTGTTGAAAATCTCGCCCTTGGGGACGAAGAAGACGCTCGGGCATTTCTCGGTGATGAGCGCGATCGGGCCGTGCTTCATCTCCGCGGCAGGGTAGCCCTCAGCGTGGATGTAGGAGATCTCCTTGAGCTTGAGCGCGCCCTCGAGGGCGATCGGGAAAAGCGAAAGCCGGCCGAGGAAAAGGAAGTCCGCGTGCTTGGCGTAACGCTGGGCGATTTCCTTGATGAGCGGGGCCTGCCGGAGGGTCTGGCGCACGAGCTCGGGTGCGCCCTTGAGCGCGTTCACGTACTGCACGCCGTCGTTGAAGCTCATGTCCCTCAGCCGGGCGATGTAGAGCGCGAGCATCGCGCCGAGGACCAGCTGGGAGGTGAAGGCCTTGGTCGAGGCGACGCCGATCTCGGGGCCGACGTGCTGGTAAACGCCGCCATCCGCCTCGCGCGCGATGCTGGAGCCGACGACGTTGTTGATCGCGAGCACGCGATAACCCTTGCGCTTGGCCTCACGGAGGGCGGCGAGCGTGTCGATTGTCTCGCCGGACTGGCTCATCACGAAGAACAGCGTGTTGCGGTCGAGCGGCGAGTTCCGGTAGCGAAACTCGGAGGCGTAATCGACCTCCACGGGCAAACGGGCGTAGCGCTCGATGAGGTGTTCGGCGACGAGGCACGCATGCCAGGCCGAGCCGCAGGCGCAGAACATGAACCGGTCGATCTGGCGGAGCTCGGTCGCGCTGAGATTGAGGCCGCCGAAGTTGGCGGTGCTGCCGTCCTCGGAGAAGCGGCCGCGCATGGTGTTTTCGAGCGCCTGGGGCTGCTCGAAAATCTCCTTTTCCATGAAGTGGGCGTGCGAACCGAGCTCGGCATCCGCGACGGACCAGGTGATGCGGTCGACCACGGGCGAAACGTCCATCTGGTCGAGCGTGCTGATCGTGAAACCGGCCGGCGTGACGTGCACGAGCTCGCCGTCCTTGAGATAGACGACGTTCTGGGTGCGGTTGATGAGCGCGGAGGCGTCCGACGCGAGGATGTACTCGTTGTCACCGACACCGACGAGCAGGGGAGAGGCCTTGCGGGCGGCGACCATTTCGCCGGGAAAATCGATGCAGAGCACGGCGATGCCGTAGGTGCCCTCGACGTGATCGAGCGCCTTGCGTACGCTCTCGAGGAAGCGGTTGGTGCCGTTCTGCCCGGCGGGCTCCTTGGCGTAGTGGTAGGCGATGAGATTGCAGAGCACCTCGGTGTCGGTCTCCGAGCGGAAGGTGTAGCCCTTGCCGCTGAGGAACGCCTTCATCTGGGCGTAGTTCTCGATCACGCCGTTGTGGATCAGGGCAAAATGGCCGTCGCTGCTGACGTGCGGGTGGGCGTTGGCGTCGGTCACGCCGCCGTGGGTCGCCCAGCGCGTGTGCCCGATCCCGGTCGTGCCGTTGAAGCGGTGGCGGGTGGCCTCCTTGGCCAGCACCTCGACGCGGCCGGCCTTTTTGGCGACATCCAGCCTGCCATCCTGCAGGACGCACAGTCCGGCGGAATCATAGCCGCGGTATTCCAGGCGCTTGAGACCCTCCAGAATGATGGATGCTGCCTTTTGTTTTCCGACGTAGCCGACGATACCGCACATATTTTCGTGATTTTGTTTGGCGTGACTTTGGGCGGGCGTAAACCTTGGGCAAGATTTTTGGACTAAGGTGGGATTCTTCTCCTTCGTATGACGACGATTCAAAAACGCGTGCTGGCAGTAATCATGGGCGGCGGACGAGGCACGCGCCTTTCCCCGCTCACGCTCGAGCGGTGCAAGCCCGCGGTGCCACTGGCCGGCAAGTATCGGCTGGTTGATATCCCGATCAGCAACTGCATCAACTCCGACATCAACCGGATGTTCATCCTGACGCAGTTCAACACGGCGTCGCTGCACCGGCACATCCAGAGCACGTATCACTTCGATCCGTTCGGCGGCGGTTCGGTGGATATTCTCTCCGCAGAGCAGACCGAGACGCGGACCGACTGGTACCAAGGCACGGCAGACGCGGTCCGGCGCAACCTCGTTCATTTCCGCTCCTTTCCGCACGATCTCGTGTTGATCCTCTCCGGTGACCAGCTCTACCGGATGGACTTCCGCGAGATCCTCGAGGAGCACATCGCGAATCAGGCGGATGTGAC
>CALFNJ010000654.1 GCA_937902865.1 uncultured Opitutaceae bacterium | reverse complement strand
CCTCATTGGCCGCGCCGCCAGCGCGCCGGCCGGCGCCGCGACGGCCCAGGGCCAGCCGTGGTATCGCCGCGCGCTGCGCTGGGGTCAGACGAACATCACCGAGATCGATCCGACGCGCTACGACATCGCCTGGTGGCGCGAGCAGTGGAAGCGCACCGAAGTGCAGGGCGTGGTGGTCAACGCCGGCGGCATCGTCGCCTATTATCCCAGCGAGGTTCCGCTGCATCACCGCGCGGAATATCTCGGCAACCGCGATCTGTTCGGCGAACTGAGCCGCGCGGCACATGATGACGGCCTGGTCGTGTTTGCGCGGATGGACTCGAACAGCGCGCACGAGGATCTTTACCGCGCGCATCCCGACTGGTTCACGGTCGACGCCAGCGGCAAGCCGTACCGCAACCGCGAGCTCTACGTCACCTGCGTGAACAGCGGGTATTACGACATCCACATTCCCGCGATCCTGCGGGAAATCGCCACGCGCTACCGGCCGGAGGGATTCACCGACAACAGCTGGAGCGGACTCGGTCGCGGCAGCATCTGCTACTGTCCGAACTGCGAGAAGAAATTCCGCGAGCGCAGCGGCCAGCCGATTCCGCGCCGCCGCGACTGGAACAGTCCGGTCTATCGCGAGTGGATCCAATGGAATTACGCGCGGCGCCTGGAGATCTGGGACACCTTCAGCCGCATCACCCGCGAGGCAGGCGGCCCTGACTGTCTGTGGGTGGGCATGAACGGCGGCAACGTTGCCGGACAGGCGGAGCAGTTCCGCGACTGCAAAGCGCTCTTCGAACGTGCCGAGCTCATCATGCTCGACGACCAGCGGCGCGAGAACGACACCGGCTTCCAACGCAACGGCGAGGTCGGCAAGATCGTGCACGGCCTGGCCGGCTGGGACAAGGTGATGCCCGAGAGCATCGCGATGTATCAGACCACGAGTCCGACGTTCCGGCTGACCACGAAATCGGAGCCCGAGGTGCGCCTGTGGATGCTCGAAGCCTTCGCCGGCGGCGTGCAGCCGTGGTGGCACCATGTCGGCGCTTATCAAGAAGACCGCCGCCAGTTCCACACCGCGGAACCGTTGCTGCGCTGGCATCGCGCCAACCAGGAGTTTCTTGTCCACCGCCAGCCGGTCGCGACCGTCGGCGTGCTCTGGTCGCAGAGCAACATCGACTTCTTCGGCCGCGACGACGCCAACCTGCTGACAAGCGCGCCGTCCAACGGGTTCATGCAGGCGCTGGTCCGCGCCCGTATTCCGTATCTTCCCATCCATCTCGACAATCTGGACCGCGACGGCGCCCAGCTTCGGACGATCGTCCTGCCAAATCTCGGGGCGATGTCGGACGCCCAGGTGGCGGCCGTGCGCCGGTTCGTCGCCCGCGGCGGCGGCCTGCTTGCCACCGGTCACAGCAGCCTCGGCAACGAATGGGGCGATCCGCGTCCGGACTACGCGCTGGCCGATCTCTTCGGCGCTCATCTGCCTGAGAGCCACGGGGCGCGGCAGGAGGCCACCCGGCGTCGCTGGGCGTCGGAAACGTCACACAGCTATCTCCGCCTCACGCCGTCGCTCGGCGCGAAGATGCCCGGCCCGCACGCGCCCAACGAAGCTCCGGCGGGAGGAGCCCGGCATCCCGCCCTGCGTGGATTCGACGAAACCGATATCCTGCCGTTCGGCGGCGACCTCGAGGGCCTCAAGCTCGACTCCGGCGCACAGGTGCTGGCGACGCTCGTGCCCTCGTTCCCCGCCTTTCCGCCGGAGCTCTCCTGGATGCGTGAACCGAAGACGGACATCCCCGGTCTCATCGTGAACGAAAAATCCGGCGCCGGCCGCGTCGCGTTCCTTCCCGCCGACCTCGACCGCCGCTACGCGCGGGAGAACCTGCCCGACTTCGCGACGCTGCTGGCCAATCTGGTCCGCTGGACCGCACGCGACGAAATCCCCCTGGCCGTCGAAGGCCCGGGCCTGATCGACGCGCAGCTCTACCGTCAGTCCGGACGCACGATCCTGCATCTCATCAACCTCACCAACGCCGGCACCTGGCGCGCGCCGGTCGAAGAGTTGATTCCCGTCGGCCCGATCCGGGTCCACGTGAAATTGTCCGATGGAGCGGCCGGCCGGAGCCTGCGCCTTTTGGTTTCCAACGCCTCGGTCCCGGTGCGCACCGAAGGCGGCTGGGCGCAATTCGAGCTCAAATCCATTCTCGACCACGAGGTGGCGGTGATCGACTGACGGTCACGCAGCTCCGATGTAGGGGCGTCCCTTGGGACGCCCGTTCGCGCCGCCAACCGGGAACTCGGGCGTCGCAAGCGACGCCCCTACATCGGAAGGATCGCGCGTCTGCGCGAAGCCAAGCAGGCATCCGATCCATTTTTAACAGGAGGCAATCCGAGAACGGAAGAGTTCGGATTCCGACCTCGGTTTTCCTCCTGTAAAAAATATCCGGCGTGCGTCCCTTCCTCAGGCTCCGCCGTCTCGACCGCGATAATTAATCCCGTAACGTCTGAATTTGCCCTGCGTCAGCCTTTTCCGATTCCCTTCCGGCTTAGTTTATTCCTACCCCTACCCCATCCCTACACCCTATGAAGATCCTGTCCTCCACTCTGTTCGCGCTCGCCGCCTCGACCGCGGTTGGCTTCGCCGCCGAGAACGCGGCTCCTGCCCCGGCTGCATCCACCGCCGCGGCTCCGGCCGCTCCGGCGGGCCAGCGCCCCGCCCGGCCCGCGACGCCTCCGGGAGCAGATAATTATCAGCTCGGACCGGATTCCCTCGTTCATCCCGGCGTGCCGCAGGGCACGTGGGAAAAGTACATCTGGGACAAGAGCGAGATCTTCCCGAAGACCACGCGGGAAATCTGGATCTACGTCCCGGCGCAATATGACCCGAAGGTGCCGGCCTGCCTGATGGTCATCCAGGACGGCCCCCGCCAGTACGCCGTGCGCGAGCGCAACGACGTCGATCAGAAGGCCCGCCGCACGCAGGAGTACGCGATGCCGACAGTGCTCGACAATCTCATCAACCGGAAGGAACTGCCGGTCATCATCACGGTGTTCATCAACCCCGGCAGCACGGTGATCGACGCCAACGGCAAGCCCGACTTCAACAACCGCAGTCCGGAGTACGACACGGTGTCCGACACCTACTCGCAGTTCCTCGCCAAGGAGATCCTTCCGCCCATCGAGGCCAAGTACAACATCCGCAAGGACGCCGCCGGCCGTGCCATCGGCGGCATCAGCTCCGGGGCGATCTGCGCGTTCACGGTCGCGTTCAATCATCCGGATTGGTTCAGCAAGGTGCTGAGCGATGTCGGCAGCTTCACCAACATCCGCGGCGGTCACGTCTATCCGCAGCTGATCCGCCAAGCCGGCAAGAAGCCGCTGCGCGTGCATCTCCAGGACGGCACCAACGACAACCGCCGGCCCGATAGTCCCGAGCGCGATTGGTACCTGCAGAACCGGGCCATGCTCGAGGCGCTGGTCGACATGGATTACGACGTCCAGTACGTGCTCGGCCACGGCATCCACAGCAGCAAGCACGGCGCCTCCATCCTGCCCGATTCGCTCCGCTGGCTCTGGCGCGATGAAGTGCCGGGCTTCGTCAAAACCGCCAGGAATTGATCCGCTTCCGCAACGGTGGTTTGGCTAAATCAGCCGGCCACCGTTCGCGGTCGTCTCATCCCCACCATGAAAACGTTCGCCACCTCACGCGAGATTCCCGCCAAGCCGGAACAGGTCTTCGCGGCCTTCAGCGCCGCGGAACGCCTCGCGCGCTGGTGGGGCCCGGCCGGCTTCACCAACACGTTTCGCACCTGTGAGTTCAAGACTAGCGGCCGCTGGTCGCTCACCATGCACGGCCCGAACGGCAGCAATTATCCGAATGAGAGCGTGTTCGCGGAAATCGTGGCTCCGAGCAAGGTCGCCATTCAGCACGTCTCGGAGCCCCGCTTTCTCCTCACGGTCACGCTGGCTCCCTTGCCGAATGGTGGAACCCACCTTTCCTGGTCCCAGGCGTTCGAGAACGAGGAGGTCGCCCGAGCCGTCGAGCCCATCGTCGTCCCCGCCAACGAACAAAATCTCGACCGCCTCACGGCCGAAGTGCTGCGTCACCCCGCAAGCTGACCAAGCCGAGTTCACCACGAAATCCACGAACCACACGAAAGCGGACCGCTTGGAAGGGATTGCCCACGGAACACACGGACTACACGGGCATG
>CALFNJ010000653.1 GCA_937902865.1 uncultured Opitutaceae bacterium | reverse complement strand
CGGCAACATGACCCCGCAGTTCTACGCCGACAATTACCGGCGCTATAACACCTTCGTCAAAAACTACGACCGCGCCGACCCGATCAACCGCATCGCCTGCGGCCCGAACGCGGAGAACTACGAGTGGACCGACACGCTGATGAAGAACGGCGGCCGCATGAACGGGCTCGCGCTTCACTACTACACGCTCCCGAGCGGCAGCTGGCAGGGCAGCAAGGGCAGCGCCACGCAGTTCGGCGAGGACCAGTATTTCGCCACGCTCCGCAACACGCTCAAGATGGAGGAGCTCATCACCAGGCACTCCGCGATCATGGACAAGTACGACCCGCAGAAGCGCGTTGGCCTCGTCGTGGACGAGTGGGGGATCTGGACCGACTCCGAGCCCGGCACCAACCCCGGCTTCCTCTACCAGCAGAACTCGCTGCGTGATGCCATTCTCGCCGCGATGAACTTGCACATGTTCCAGGCCCACGCCGACCGCGTGACGATGGCCAACATCGCGCAGATGATCAACGTGCTCCAGTCGATGATCCTCACCGACAAGGAGAAGATGATCGTCACGCCGACGTACCACGTCTTCGACATGTTCAAGGTGCACCAGGGCGCGACCTCGCTCGGCCTGCAGCTCACCACGCCGGATTACGTCATGGGCGCGAACAAGATTCCTGCCGTCAGCGCCTCCGCCTCGCGCGACGCCGCCGGCAAGATCCACGTCTCGTTCGCGAACACCGATCCGAACCAGCCGATCACGATCGCCTGCAAGCTCAACGGCGCCGCCGCGAAATCCGTCACCGGCACCGTGCTGACCGCCGGATCCTTCACCGCGCACAACACCTTCACCGATCCGACCACGGTCGCCCCGAAGCCCTTCACCGGCGCCTCCGTCACCGCCGACGGCCTGAGCGTCACCCTCCCCGCCAAATCCGTCGTCGTCCTCGAAATCCTCTAAATAAAAAGAAAGGTAGGGACGGGCGGCCCGCCCGTCCGCTTCGACTCCGCCAACCGCAACCCAAATTTCACACAGAGTACGCAGAGTACACAGAGAAAACCACCGGATCGATCTCTGTGAACTCTGTGTCCTCTGTGTGAAACCGGATCGAATTCCTAATTCTTCCTTCTGCCTTCTTAATTTTCCCATGAAATCCCCGCTTCCATTCTTCCTCGTCGCCGCCACGGGCCTTGTCCTCCTCGCCGGCTGCACGCTGCCGACCGACACCGCGCCGGCGTCCGCGCCGATTGCGGCGCTCGCGCCGAAGCCGCTGTTCCGCGATCCGGTCTTCGACGGCGCCGCCGATCCGTCGATCATCTACGACCGCGCGGAAAAGAAGTGGCTGATGTTCTACACCAACCGCCGCGCGAACGTCCCCGGCCTCACCGCCGTCACGTGGGTCCACGGCACGCCGATCGGCATCGCCGAGTCGAAGGACGGCGCGAACTGGACCTACCGCGGCACGGTTGATTTCCCGAAGGACATCCCCGACACCGCCGGCACGCCGACGTTCTGGGCGCCGGCGCTGGTCTACGACAAAGGCGTCTACCACATGTACGTCGTCGTGGTCCCGGGCATCTTCACCGACTGGGAACACCCGCGCACGATCGTGCACGTCACCAGCCCTGACCTGAAAAAATGGAAGTACGAGGGCACGCTGCCGCTCGTCACGAACAAGGTCATCGATCCCTGCGTGCTGCGCCTCCCCGACGGCACCTGGCGCATGTGGTACAACAACGAGCGCACCGGCAAGACGACCTACTACGCCGACAGTCCCGATCTCTATCACTGGACCGACAAAGGCTCCGCGCACCTGCCCAAGGACCGCGGCGAGGCGCCGCTGGCATTCTACTGGCAGGGTCACTACTGGCTGCTGATCGACCTGCTCGGCAACATCGGCCTCGGTGCGTACCGTTCCGATGACGCGCTCACCTGGGAGCGCCAGCCCGCGAGCCTCCTCGAGAAACCCGGCACCGGGAAGGACGACCAGAACGGCGGCCACCATCTCGAGGTGATCGTGAGCGGCGACCGCGCCTTCCTCTATTATTTCGTGCACCCCGGCATCGACGCCACCGATCCGTCCAAGCGCTACACCAAGCGCAGCTCGATCC
>CALFNJ010000652.1 GCA_937902865.1 uncultured Opitutaceae bacterium | reverse complement strand
GGCCTCGTGCGGTTCCATCTCAACCTGACGGTCGACGATGAGGGGCTGATCTGGTGCACCTTCAACTTTTTCGACACGCCGTTTCATCTGTCCGTCACGAACGCGTTTCTCCAGTCGCCGCGATTCCCTCCGACCGACCTGGACATGCCGCCCTATCCGCTGAAGTACCACTTTCTCGCGGATTTCCACGTCGCCCACCTGGTGCGGCTCGGACTGCCGGCGCTGAAGGCGATCTGGTTCATGAACCTCGTCAGTGGGCTTGTCGCGGTCGGGGCAGTCTGGGCCGCCTTCGAGCGCTGGTTCAGCCTGCCGGCCCGCTGGACCGCCCTCGCCTGCCTGGTCTTCTTTTTTCTCAACCCGAGTCTCGTCAACCTGATCCACTATTTCGCCTACCATCCACCGTTCTACCACGTCGAACGGCCCTTCTATGGACTGATGGGCTTCCAGTATTTCAACTTCGAGGCGCTGCTGGGCAATTACCTCGAGCCGCAGCGCGGCCTGCTCTTCACGCTGCCGGTGATTTTTCTCATCCTGCAGGCGCTGTTCGGCCCGGCGCCAGTCGATGCGGCCGCGCCTTCCGGTTCTTCCCCTTCCGTCCCCGCTTCCGCTTCCATTTCCGCCTCCGGCTCCGACCGTGAGCCGCGGCAGGTGTTGTGGGCCTTCATCCTGATCTGCCTGCTGCCGTTCGGCCACATCGTCGCGTTCGCAGTCATGACGTTCGCCGCCGTGCCCGCGGTCTGGCGGCAGCGCGCCTGGCTGTTCCGACATGCGGGCCGGTGGCTGCCGTTCTTCCTCATCGGCATGCTGCAGCTGCTTTACCTGCGGAGCTATGGGCCGGCGACCAACCCCGCCTACTCCGGCTGGGACGCGGGCAATTTCATCCCCCTGCAGGAATACGCGAACCTGCCCGGCTACCTCCGGCGCGCGGTCTTCTGGTTCTTCGCCAACGGCGATTTCCTCGCCTGGGGCCTGTTCTTCGCGGCCAGCGTGCTGCTGTTCGGCGGGCGGCGCGGCGACGCCGCCAGCCCGGGCTCGGCCCTCCGGCAATTTCTCCGCCGCTGGCGTTGGTATCTCGGCGTCTGCCTCGGCTGCTTCGCCCTGATCAATGTCTACCGCTACAGCTTCGATTGGGGCGACAGCAACAAGTTCGTCTTCTTCCTCAATCTCGGCCTCGTCGGCGTCATCATCCTCGGCGCGGCCCAGTGGCTCGGCCGGCGCGGGCGCGTCTTCTCCCATGTCTTCTGGTGGTTCTTCTTCCTCCTCTGCATTCTGCCGCCTTCCTACAATTTCTACCGCCGCATTCTCGCCACGGATCACGACATGGTCCTGCTCTTCACGCCGAACGATCTCGCTGCCGCCGACTGGCTGAAGACCGCCGCCGGGCCGAAGGATGTGGTCCTCACCAGCGCCAACGCCCAGATCCATTTCGTCAGCTCCCTCGCCGGCCGCCGCGTCCGGTCCGGCATCTACGGCGAGTCCAATCCCTACCTCGCCAAGGGCCTCCTCGAGACCATCCGCCGCGTTTACGAGGAGGGCGATCTCTCGCTTTTGCCCCGGCTCAACACGCGCTTCGTGTGCATCTCTCCGACGGAGCGCCGCAACTACCACCTCCATCCGCGGTGGCACGAGCTCATGGCCAATGGGACCGGCGTGGCTTTTCACGCCGGCGGCAAGGACGCCGAGGATGGGACCTCCGTCTTCATCTTCGACTCCCAAAGCCTGTGCGCGCTGCCGCCGGGAAAGACCAAATAGGAATCCTTCGCGCCTTCCTTTTGCAGAATCGGTCTCTCCCCTGTTGTCTCCGCCCCCCTCCTCTCCTGAAATATCAGACAGGTTTCCCTTTCGCGAAAACTCAAACGCGACCTTTACCCCTCCCCGTCGTCTTTCCACCCTGTCCTCCCCTTTCCCGTTCGTCCCCGTTCGCGCGGAACTTCCCCCGTCTCCTGATTCCCCCTGCTCCCGAGCCCGCCAATCTCTTCTGCTTCCCCACTTCCTGATTTCCACCTCCCCCCTTTCATCATGACCAAAACCACCCCCTGGGTCGCCCTCGCGGCCCTTTTGCTCAGCGTCTCCGCGCCGCGTCTCTCCGCGGCCGCCGCGCCGGTGCAACTGCACTGGCTCGATCAAACCCCGCCCGCTGTCGCCCAAGGCGTCAGCTGGGGCGTGCCCTGGCCGCAGGGCGCCGTGCCGAAGGCTTCCACGTTCGCGCTCACCGATGCCCAGGGAAAATCCCTGCCGGTGCAGACCTGGCCGCTCGCCTACTGGCCGGACGGCTCGCTCAAGTGGAGCGGTCTCGCGACCGTCGTGCCCGCCGGCCAGACCGGTGAGCTCACGCTTGCCCCCGGCCAGTCCGCCGTTCCGGCCGATGGCACCGTGAAGGTCACGAACGACGGCCACTCCGTCGTCGTCGACACCGGCGCCCTCAAGGCCTCCATCCCGCTGAGCGGCCAGAACCTCGTCGATTCCCTCACGGTCGGCGGCGTCGAGATCGCCCGCGCCGGCCAGCTGGTCGGCATCCTCCAGGACGGCCCCGCCACGAATCCCGAGGACGCGCCCAAGCGCGAGAAATTCCTCAGCACGGTTCAGAAGGTGACGGTCGAGCAGTCCGGTCCCGTCCGCGCCGTCGTGCGCTTCGACGGCATGCACCGCGGCGTGCAGTCCGGCCGCGAGTGGCTGCCGTTCACCGTGCGGCTCTACTTCTATGGCGGCCAGACCGCCGTCCGCATGGTCCACACGATCGTGTTCGATGGCGACCAGGAGAAGGATTTCCTCCGCGGCCTCGGCGTGCAGTTCGCCGTGCCGATGCGCGAGCAGGTGCAGAACCGCCACGTGCGCTTCGTCGGCGCCAACGGCGGCGTCTGGGCCGAGCCGCTCCAGCCCGGTGGCGGCAATGCCGCGCAGGAGGCCGGCGAGCCGTTCGCCATCCGCGGCGAGTTCGGACAGAACGCGGTCTGGGATGACTTCAAGCTCATCCAGCCCAATCCCGACGGCTTCACCATCGTGAAGCGCACGAATCCGAAGAGCACCTGGCTCTTCTCCAACGCCGGCCAGCGCTCCGAGGGCCTCGCCTTCGTCGGCGATCTCAAGGGCGGCCTCGCCATCAGCGTGAAGAACTTCTGGCAGTCCTATCCCGCCTCGCTCGAGATCAACCACGCCAGCACGCCGACCGCGGAACTCATCGCCTGG
>CALFNJ010000651.1 GCA_937902865.1 uncultured Opitutaceae bacterium | reverse complement strand
CACGAAGTAGGACCGGGGAATCTTTTCGTGAGCTTCGTCGCTTCGTGTGACATCGGATCCCTTCCGTTTCCTGATTTCCTGAGTTCCAGATAATAAACCTAAACCGGCGAAGCCTTATGGCGTCGCGGGAGCGATTGCCTTGGCCTTGTCGGAGAAATAGGCGGCGACGGGATTGTTCTTCAGCGCCTTCAGGCCGGAGACGACAACCTCGGCGTTGATGACCGCACCGTCCCAACCGGGATGGACGGTTTCGCCGACAGGCTTCTCGGGCGTGGGATTCGGCACGTAGAGCAGGTCGACCTTCTCCTTGCCGAGCGCGTCGAGCCGGCGGGCGATCTGTTCGTTCAGGTCGACGAAGCCGACATTCTCCGCCTTTGCGACCTGTCCGGCCCAGCCGGCGAAGGTGTCGCGGTCACGCTTGATGTGGCCGTCCGCCTCCCAGCGCTTGCGGGGAATGAGCGAAGCGATGATCGGCGTGGCGCCCTTGGCCTTGGTCTCGTTGATCATCTGGCGCAGGTACCAGCCGAAGGTATGCAGCACTTCCTTCTGCCCGCCGCGGTTCGTCGTGTCCTTGGTTTCTTCGCCGATGCCGGGAAGGTCGCCGGCGTCGTTGGTGCCGAACTGCATGATGAGGATGTCGCCCTTCTTGATCATCCCGACCATGTTCTTCCAGTTCGCGTTGTAGAAGCTGCGCGCGCTCGTGCCGCCGAGGGCGCGGTTGACGACGTTCACCTTCTGCGGATCGAAATAAAACGTCAGCGGCGCGCCCCAGCCCCACTGGTTGAGATTGGTGCCATCGCCGGCCGAGCCGTTGCGCACGGTCGAATCGCCGATCAGCCAGAACGTCGGCAGGCCGTTGTCCGGCGGGGAGGGCGGCGAATAGCGCTGGCCCGGAGGACCCGACTGCGTGCGCATGTCGACGCCGTGCACATCCGGCGGCGGCTTCGGCGCGGCGGGCGCCTGGCCCTGAGGCTGGGCCGGAGAAGAGGACACGGCGGGAGTATCGGCCGCGAAGAGCGCGGGCACGCTGGCCAGACCAAGCAGCAGCGAAAGGAGGGGCAGGGGGGATTTCATCCCGCCACTTTGGTCCGCGGATGCAGCCGAGGCAATGGCATCGTGTGAACATCGGATGACGAACCTTCGGAATTCACCACAGAGGCACGGAGACACTGAGGAAATCGGTGAACATGTAGGGCCGTTCCTTGCGGACGCCCGTTCGGAGGCGAACTCAAACCGGGCGTCCGCAAGGAACGCCCCTACATCAAGCGGATCGATCTCCGTGTCTCCGTGCCTCTGTGGTGAAATTCCGATCCGTCACCACGGAATGTTGAGGAGGTCCCAGCCCTTGTGCTTGGGGTCGAACTTGAGCTCGATCTCGGCGGGGCCGATTTTTCCGAAACGGCCGCCGTTTTTAAAATTGAAGGATTTCTCCAGCTCCTGCTGCCGGCGCTCCTCGAGGCCTTTGGTCACGCGGTCGGTGATACGGCTGGTGGCGACGTGGAACGGTTTCATGTCGATCACCGGCAGGGTCTCGTCGGCCTGCGCCGCATCGGCCGTGGCTTCCGCGGACGCCACGTAGGGAAAGGAGTGTCGAATCGAGGAAGAGAATTCCGGATTGGTGGGCGGCTTTTTCGCAGGGTCCGCCGGGCTGATTCCGGTCGAGACGGCGGGTGCGGGATGAGGTGAATCTGCCGGCGATGCCGGCTTCGGCTGCGCCAGAAATGGCGGAATCGATTTCGCCGTTGGAGGGGAGGTCGGAGTGGGCGAAGGATCTTTCCGTGGCGGCGTGGCGGGCGCGGCCGTTGGCTTCGGCTGATCCTCGCCGTGAATCGACGGCAGGCCGAAGGCCAGCGCAGGGGCAAAAATAGCGCAGCGGACGATCGTCCTCATCGCGTTGTGCGACAGAGGCTTCATCGGCCCGTTCCGAGAAAAGCACGGCTTGGGGTGGGGCGGATTATCCCTAATCCGCCGTAAACGTTATCTGCGTTTTGCGACCGACGGAGC
>CALFNJ010000650.1 GCA_937902865.1 uncultured Opitutaceae bacterium | reverse complement strand
CGGCAAACGAGTGGTCGCACCTGGAGGCCGGCCTGATCCAGCGCATGGACGATCGCAACCTGTTCCTCGCCGACATCTACGGCGAGCAGCGCATCCTGCGTTAGGGCGTGGTGCCGCGGGAAATGGTGGAAACCGCGAAGCATTTCCGGCGCGAAATGGTGGGCTTCGCCATGCGGGGCGGACTCTGAGTCCGTACCAAAGGCAGCGACCTCGTGCGGGACGAACACGGCACTTACCGCGTGCTCGAGGACAACCTCCGCACCCCGTCGGGCGTGTCGTACGTGCTGGAAAACCGGCAGGTGATGAAACGGGTGTTTCCCAATCTCATCCGCGACTACCGCGTGCGTCCGGTGGAGACTTACCCCAACGACCTGCTCGCGCTGCTGCTCCATCTCGCGCCGAAGCACGTGCCCGAGCCGACCGTCGTGCTGCTCACGCCCGGCGTGTACAACTCCGCCTACTTCGAGCACAGCTTCCTCGCCCGCCAGATGGGCATCGAGATCGTCGAGGGCGGTGACCTCGTCGTGGAAAACGACCGCGTTTACATGCGCCGCACCGACGGCCTCGCGCCGGTGCACGTGATCTACCGGCGCATCGATGACGACTTCCTCGATCCCACCGTGTTCCGGCCGGATTCACTCCTCGGCGTGCCGGGACTGGTCAACGCCTACCGCAAGGGCAACGTCGCGCTCTGCAACCCAATCGGCACCGGTGTCGCCGACGACAAGGCGATGTATCACTACGTGCCCCGGATGATTAAATTCTACCTCGGCCAGGACGCGCTGCTGCCGAACGTCGACACCTACCTTTCCTCCGAGCCGAAGGAGCTGACCTACATTCTCGAGAACCTGCCCAAGCTGGTGGTGAAGAGCGTCAACGAGGCCGGCGGCTACGGCATGCTCGTCGGACCGCACAGCACCAAGGAACAGATCGAGGAGTTTCGCGGGAAGATCGTCGCGCAGCCGCGGAATTTCATCGCCCAGCCGACGCTGGGACTGTCGCGCTGCCCCAGCATCTGCTCCGACAAGCTCGAGGGCCGGCACATCGACCTGCGGCCGTACATCCTCAACGGCGAAACGATCAAGATCATGCCCGGCGGCCTCACTCGCGTCGCGCTCCGCAAGGGCTCGCTCGTGGTCAACTCCTCGCAGGGCGGCGGCTCGAAGGACACCTGGGTGCTCGCCTCGGACGAGACCATCCCGCCCTTCGCCGAGAACGACAAGCCGCAGCGGATCATCGTCTGACCCATGCTCAGCCGCGTCGCCAATCTCGTCTACTGGATGGCCCGTTACCTCGAGCGGGCGGAGAACAGCGCGCGCATCATCGACGTCAACGCACAGCTCGTCCTCGACCTCCAGTCGCGGCAGGCCGCGGACGATCCGCGCTCGTGGAAGCCGCTCGTCAACGTCTCCGGCGGCATCGATGAATTCACCGCGCTCCACGGCGACGACGTGAGCGAGCGCACGGTCGTCGACTTCATGCTCTTCGACCGGCGCAACCCAAGCTCGATCCTCTCCTGCATCAGCGTCGCCCGCGAGAACGCCCGCTGCGTCCGCGACCAGTTGGCGAGCGAAGTCTGGGAGCAGATCAATTCGTTCTACCTCAAGCTGCGCGAGGACAACTACACGCGCTACGCGCAGCTCGGGTCGTCCGACTACCTCAACCGGGTGAAGACGCAGATCCAGCTCTTCTACGGCATCGCGGAATCGATGCTGCCCCGGAACGAGATGTGGTGGTTCTTCGAGCTGGGCCGGCACCTCGAGCGCGCTGACAACACTTCGCGCATCATCGACGTGAAGTATTTCACGCTCCTGCCCAGCGTGCACGCGGTGGGCTCGGCGCTCGATATCGTGCAGTGGGCCGCGGTGCTCCGCACCTGCTCCGGCTTCGAGGCGTTTCGCAAGAGCCGCCGCGGGCAGCTCAACCTCGAGCACGTCGTCGATTACCTGGTGTGCGACGAGAATTTCCCCCGCAGCATCCTCTACGCCGTCAGCCACGCCGGCTTTGCGCTCGACTGCATCACCGCCGAGGCGCCGCACCTTTCCGACAACGCCGCCCGGCGTTCGGTTGCCAAGCTGCGCGAGGAGCTGGAGCAGCCGGTGATCCAGATTGGCAAGGTGGCCAATGATTCGTTCAGCACCGTCTTCATTGATCCGGCCGAGCGGTTTCAAACGATTGAAGGATTTGGCGGCGCTTTTACGGAGTCAGCGGCGGTGACTTGGAAAAAGCTGGGTTTCACCAATCAGCTGGC
>CALFNJ010000649.1 GCA_937902865.1 uncultured Opitutaceae bacterium | reverse complement strand
CGGGCATCGGGGTGATGCAGGCCGCGAAGGACGCCGGACTCCTCAGCATCGGCTGCGACAGCAACCAGGATTACCTGCATCCGGGCAGCGTGCTCACCTCGGCGTTGAAGCGGGTGGACGTGGCCGTTTACCAGGCGTTCCTGAAGGCGAAGGCCGGGACGTGGAAACCCGGCCAGGTGGTGCTCGGCCTCGCCGAGGACGGCGTCGGCTACTCACTCGACGAGTACAACCGGAAGCTGATCACGCCGGAGATGGAAGCGAAGTTGAACCAGGCGAAGGCGGACATCATCAGCGGGAAGATCAAGGTCTCGGAATATAAGTAAGAAGGAAGAAGGAAGAGTTAAGAAAACCGATCCTCGGAATTTCACCACAGAGACACAGAGGCACGGAGAAATCCCAGATCCCAATGGCCAAACGCCAAATCCGGAATCGATCTCGGTGTCTCTGTACCTCTGTGGTGAAATCCGAAATCCGTGGATCGGTGATTTCTTAATTCTTCCTTCCTTCTTCTTAATTTGCCCATGACCGCTCTCGAACTTCGGGGCATCGACAAGCGTTTCAGGGCGGTGCATGCGAACAAGGCGGTGTCGTTGACGGTGGCGCGGGGCAGCGTCCACGGGCTCATCGGGGAAAACGGGGCGGGGAAGTCGACGTTGATGAACGTCATCTATGGCTTCCATCGGGCGGATGCGGGCGAGATCCGGGTGCAGGGAAAGCCGGTGACGATCGACTCGCCCCAGGCGGCGATCGCGGCGGGGATCGGCATGGTGCACCAGCACTTCATGCTGGTGGAGAATTTCACCGTGCTCGAAAATATCGTGCTCGGTGCGGAGGGAGGCCGCCGACTCGCCAGCGGTTTGGCGAAGGCCCGCGACGAGCTCACGCGACTGGCGCGGGAGTACGGACTCGAGGTGCCGCTCGATGCGGTGGTCTCGGAGCTGCCGGTCGGATTGCAGCAGCGGGTGGAAATCCTGAAGGCGTTGCATCGCGGCGCGGACATTCTCATTCTCGACGAACCGACTGCCGTGCTCGCGCCGCAGGAGGCCGACCAGCTTTTCCGGCTGCTGGCGCATCTGCGTGCGCAGGGCAAGGCGGTCATCCTCGTCACGCACAAGCTGCGCGAGATCATGGCCGTCACGGATCGCGTCACCGTCATGCGCCACGGCGCGGTGGTGGCGGAGGTGGCGACCCGGGAAACGACGCCGCGGGAGCTGGCGGAAAAGATGGTGGGCCGCGCCGTCCTGCTGCAGGTGGAAAAGGGCCCGGCGCGCGTCGGTGAGACGCTGCTCAACGTGGATCACCTCGAGGTGCGGGACCTTCACGGCGTGCCACGGGTGAAGGACGTGAGCTTCGCGCTGCGTGCGGGAGAAATCGTCGGGATCGCCGGCGTGGCGGGCAACGGCCAGTCGGAACTGCTCGAAGCGCTGGCGGGCACGCTCCAGCCGAGCCGGGGCGAAATCCGATTGGAGGGACGCGATCTCGTGCGCGAGCAGCTCGACCCGCGGGCGCGGCGCCGGCTCGGCCTGGCCCACGTGCCGGAGGATCGTCTGCACATGGGCGTGATCCGGAGTTTCTCGGCGCAGGACAATGCGATCCTGGGTTATCACGATCGTCCGGCGTACAATCGCGGACTCCTCGTCGACCGAACTGCGGTCCGGTCGGACTGCGAGCAGAAGATGAGGGATTACGATGTGCGCCCGCCGAATCCGAAGTTGAGCATCTCGGCCTTTTCGGGCGGCAACCAGCAGAAGCTCGTCCTGGCGCGGGAGATCGATGCCGATCCGCGTGTGTTGCTCGTTGGCCAGCCGACACGCGGCGTGGACATCGGAGCGATCGAGTTCATCCATCGGCGCCTGGTGGCGCTGCGCGATGCCGGGAAGGCGCTGCTGCTGGTGTCAGTCGAGCTGGACGAGATCCTGGGTTTGGCCGACCGCATCCTCGTGATGAACGGCGGGGAAATCGTCGGGGAGCTCGCGCGGGCCGAAGCGACGGAGGAGAGGCTCGGTCTGATGATGGCGGGCATCAAGGCGGAGGCGGCGTCATGAGGGAGGAAGGTGGTGTAGGTCCGAGGTGGAACGCGTTGACCTCAACGCGTCGGGTGGGGCGCCTTATCCTTAAGGCGCCGGCTCGACGCGGCTCACCGGGATGGTTTGCGCTACCTCGAATGCACGAGCGAGCTGGGGCGGCGACCTCCCGGTCGCCGTCGAACGCGACCGGGAGGTCGCGTCCCCAATTCAAACCGATCAAACCACTCGAGGCATTCGAACCTACGCGTTGGGGACAACGCGTTTCACCTCGATGAGCGCGCCGACGAAACTTCCGCGCTGGGCTGAACTCGGCTTGCTGCCGCTGCTGAATCTGGCGGCGGCGCTGGTGCTGTCGGGCCTCATCGTGCGGATCATGGGCGAAAATCCCTGGACGGCCTGCAAGCTCCTCGTGACCGGTGCGCTCGGCTCGCAGGAGGCGATCGGCTACACGCTGTATTACGCGACGAATTTCATCTTCACGGGCCTGGCGGTGGCGGTCGCCTACCAGGCGGGACTCTTCAACATCGGCGCGGAAGGCCAGGCGTACATCGGCGGGCTCGGCACGGGGCTGGTCTGCTTGTGGCTCGGACACTGGCCGTTCTGGGCCGTGCTGCCGCTGGCGGTGCTGGCCGGCGCGGGTGCGGGGGCGGGATGGGCGTTCATTCCGGCGTGGCTCCAGGCGCGGCGCGGCAGCCACATCGTCATCACGACGATCATGTTCAACTTCATCGCGGCGGCGTTGATGACGTACCTGCTCGTGAACGTCCTGATCAAGCCGGGCCAGCAGTCGCCCGAGACGCGGGAGTTTGCCGCGGGGGCGACGATGCCGGCGGTCCACGAACTCCTGGCGAAGGTGGGGATCGAGTTCGCCGCGACGCCGTTCAATCTGTCGTTCGGGCTGGCGCTCGTGGCTGCCGGGCTCGTCTGGCTTTTCCTCTGGCGGACCCGCTGGGGCTATGCGCTGCGAGTCGCGGGTGAGAATCCGACGGCGGCGGTCTATGCGGGCATCTCGCCGTCGCGCGTGACCATCGGTGCGATGCTGCTGTCGGGCGTTCTCGCCGGCGGGCTCGGCCTGAATGAACTCATGGGCGCGCAGCATCGCCTGCTGCTCGATTTCCCGAGCGGCGCGGGCTTCGTCGGCATCGCGGTCGCGTTGATGGGACGAAATCATCCGGTCGGTATCTTCGGGGCGGCGGTGCTTTTCGGCGCCCTGGCGCAGGGCGGTTCGCAGCTCTCGTTCGATCTGCCGAAGCTGAACCGCGACATGGTCGTGGTGATCCAGGGGCTGGTGATTCTCTTTTGCGGCGCGCTGGAGAACGTGTTCCGGACGCCGCTGGCGGCGTTGTGGCGGCGGAAGGAGCCGGGCGAGCGATGAAGGGCGAAGTTCAAGCCATCGGAGGGTGTCACGCGAAGACGCGAAGGACGCGAAGGCAGGTGGGTAGCGCTTGCTTCGCGCTCTTCGCGTCTTCGCGTGAGACGGTTTGGGGTTTGCCTGCTCGTTTGGGATCAAGGGTGGGCGGAGCGCAAGCGGACGGCCGGGCCGCCCATCCCTACCTCGGAGAGGGAGGCTGATGGAAACGTACACCCTCATCGTCCTCCTGCTGGCGGCCACGATTCGCGTGGCGGCGCCGCTGTTGCTGGCGGCGCTGGCGGGAATGTTCTCGGAACGCTCGGGCATCATCGACCTCGGCCTGGAGGGCAAGATGCTGGGCGCGGCGTTTGCGGCGGCGGCGGTTTCTGCGGTCAGCGGTTCAGCCTGGCTCGGGCTGGCGGCAGGCATCGTGACTTCCGTGGCGCTCGCGCTGCTCATCGGCTATGCCTGCATCACGCACCGCGGCAACCAGGTGGTCGCGGGCATGGCGGTCACGATCATGGTGGCGGGACTGGGACCCACGCTGGGCCTCGCGTGGTTCGGCCTCGGCGGCCAGACGCCACAGCTCGACGGTCCCGGCCAGCGCTTCACGGCAATCGTGTGGCCCTGGGCGAAAACCGCGCGCGAGGCGCCGTTTCCCGGATTGCTCTACGCCGAACTGCTGAGCGGCCACAATCTGCTCGTTTATTTTGCGGCGGCGCTGGTGCCGTTCAGCGCGTGGGTGTTGTATCGCACGCGGTTCGGACTGCGCCTGCGGGCGGTGGGAGAGAATCCGCAGGCGGTCGACACCGCGGGCATTTCGGTCACGGCGCTCCGTTATCAGGCGGTGATCATCTCGGGCGTGCTCTGCGGCGTGGCGGGGACCTATCTCTCCGTCGCGGCCAGCTCCGGCTTCGTCCGGGACATGACGGCGGGCAAGGGCTATCTCGCGCTCGCCGCGCTGATCTTCGGCAAATGGCGGCCGGTCCCGACGCTGGGCGCGTGCCTGCTCTTCGCGTTCACCGACGCGCTGGCGACGCGGCTTCAGGGCGTGGCGCTGCCGGGCGTCGGTGTGATCCCGGTGCAATTCATCCTCGCGCTACCCTATGTGCTCACGGTGTTGCTGCTGGCCGGTTTTGTCGGGCAGGCCAAGCCGCCGAAGGCAATCGGGTCGCCGTATGGCGACAAGTAACAGTTACCAGGTAACAAGTAACAAATCACAGATCCCAAGGGCCAAACTTCAAAGGACGAGCGCCAAATGGGGCGCAGGTGGCGGTCAGTGGTTTCCGGTCGGAGTTCGGAGCGGGATCGAAAATTTGGCCTTTGGGATTTGGCACTTTGGGATTTGTTACTTGGTTCTTGTTACTTTCTTCCATCGTGACCCCCAAAGAACGCCTCTCCCTTCATCTTGGAAAGCAGCCCGATGTCGGACGGGCGTTGTTTGTGGCGGCGAACGCCACGGTCATCGGGGATGTCGTACTCGGGAGAGATAGCAGCGTGTTCTACGGAGCGGTGCTGCGCGGCGACATCAACGAGATCCGGATCGGGGAGGGGACGAACATCCAGGATAATGCCGTGGTGCATCTGGCGGACGACGCGGGGGCGCATGTCGGGGTCTGGTGCACGATCGGGCACGCGGCGATCGTCCATGCCTGCACGATCGAGGACGAGTGCCTCATCGGGATGGGCGCGACGGTGCTGGACCACGCGGTGATCGGCGCACGCAGCATCGTGGGAGCGAACTCGCTTGTGCCGCAGCATTTCAAGTGTCCGCCGGGTTCGATGGTTTATGGCTCGCCGGCGAAAGTGGTGCGCGCGTTGACGGACGACGAACAGCGCGGTCTCCGCAAGTGGGCGGAGAAATATGTCGCGGTGGCGACGGCGCACGCGGCGCTGCGGAAGTAGGCGTGTGCGACGCGAAGGGGCGTTCTTGACGGACGCCAACCGGTCTCGCGCAGAGGCGCGGAGGCGCAGAGATCGGCCGCAGCGTGACTGCTTCTGTTGTAGGGGCGTCACTTGGGACGCCCGGGTTCGCTTTCGGCTTTAGCAGCAATCAGCGGCCCGACCCCTTCTGAAAAGGTCCGCTTGCTGATCTGCGCGAAGACGCCGCCGGTAGTTCGAGCGTAGTTTTTGAACGGGGAGGACGCGGAGGTGAAGAGAGGTCGCGGAGTGTCCTTCGCGACCTCCTTTCCCCTCAGGGGCCTCCGTGTTCCCAGTTCGGGGATGGAATCCTTCGAGCGACTCGTGCCGGGCACGGGAATGTTCAAGGATTCGGCAGGAAGAAGGACGGGGGAAGTGGAAGGCTTCACACAGGCCGGAACGGGCGTCCCAAGGGACGCCCCTACGTGGGGATCCGATCGAGGGCCAGGAAGGTGTAGCGGAAATTTTTGTCCGCACTCTCGCGCCGGCTGATTTCGGTCCAGCGCTGCTGGCGCCAGTCGGGGAAAAAGCGGTCGCCGGGGATTTCGGCGTGGAGGAGCGTGAGGTAGAGCCGGAGCGGACGGGAGGCGGGGAGGGCGAGCGTCTCCTCGTAGATCTTCTGGCCGCCGCAGATGTAGATTTCGCCGGGAAGGGTTTCGGCGATCTCGAGCGCGACCGACAGGGAAGGAGCGACCGCGACGCCGGGACGCGCGAGGTCACGTCGTCGGCTCACGACCACGGGTCGCCGTCCGTCGCGGACCGCCGCGGGCCAGGTCTCGAAGCAGATGCGGCCGAGCACGACGATCTGTCCGGCGGTCTGGGTGTGGAAGAAAGCGGTATCCTCGGGGAGGCTCCAGGCCGGGCGTCCGTCGCGACCGATGACGCGATTCTCCGTGCAGGCGACGATGACATTGAGCGGCTTCGGCATGCGGGAAGTTCAAAGCGACCGAGGCGGCGTGGAAAGCCTCGAACTTTCGGAAACGGAATTTCACCACAGAGGCACAGAGGCACGGAGACCCGGAGAGATCTCAAATCCCAATGACCAAACGCCAAAGGCGGAATCGGTCTCTGTGGCTCCGTGTCTCTGTGGTGAAATTCCGTGCTCGGAATGCCGACGAGAAACCCTCCGGGACCGCAACGGCGGCGCACTCTCCGGGCGTTGAACGTTCAACGTTGAGCGTTGGACGTTCAACGTTCCGCGGCCGATCAGGCCGCGGGGACGATCTTGATGCTCTCGACCGCGACGCGGTCGATCGGCGTGCTCTTTTCACCGCCGCCGCCGCTCTTGGTCGGGACGTTGGCGATGCGCTCGAGGACGTCGTCGCCCTTGATGAGCTGGCCGAAGGCGGTGTACTGCCGGTCGAGAAACTTGGCGTCACCGTGGCAGATGAAGAACTGGCAGCCGGCGGAGTCGGGATGGGCGGCGCGGGCCATGGAGATGACGCCGCGGACGTGCGACTTGTCGTTGAACTCGGCCTTGATCTTGTAGCCCGGATCGCCGGTGCCCGGCATGCCGCTCGCGCCGGCCTTGGTGTTCGGGCAGCCGCCCTGGATCATGAAGCCCTTGATGATGCGGTGAAAGGCGGTGCCGTCGTAAAAGCCCTCGCGGGCGAGCTTCTTGAAATTCTCGACCGTCTTCGGCGCCACCTCGGGCCAGAAGGCGATGATCATTTCACCATAGGAAGTCTTGATGACGGCATTTTCAGCGGGGGCGGGAGTGCTCATGGATGGGTGAGCGAACCCACGAGAGCGACGTGCCGCAAGTCACAAACGGAATTTCGATCCCGGAATTTCACCACAGAGGCACAGAGACACGGAGAACAGAAATCCAACGTTCAACGTCCAACACTCAACGTTCAACGTCCGACGACCGATCCTTGGCCGACATGGGCATTGAATGTTGGAGGTTTGAAAGCCCGCCTCCGTGTCTCAGTGCCTCTGTGGTGAACTGGATCGATTGGGCTCAGTCGAAGGCCGCGTCGATCTGTTCGCAGAA
>CALFNJ010000648.1 GCA_937902865.1 uncultured Opitutaceae bacterium | reverse complement strand
TTATTTTCCGTCCACGCAGGAAGGCCTGCAGGCCTTGATCACCGCTACGGCCGGCAAGACCGGCTGGCGCCGCCGCTACATCGACACGGCGACGGGCAAGGTGCCCACCGATCCCTGGCAGCATGAATACCAGTACGCCTATCCCGGCTCGAAAAACATCGATGGCAAGGAAGGCTACGGCCTCTGGTCGATGGGACCGGACGGCGTCAGCGGCACCGCCGATGACATCGGCAACTGGCCGACCCCCACCGAGGGCGACAGCCAGAAGTGACCGGAGGGCCTCATGCCGTCCTCATGCGGCCGGCTGAGCCGTCGGATGAAGCGCGCCGCTAGCGGTGCGCGGTCCACATTCCGCGACGACAAGATGCCCATGGGCAGGGCCGCGCCGCTCGCCCGTTCGGAGTGGGATGTTCGACGGAGTCCAACCGGACGGGCGGGCCGCCCGTCCCTACCTTTGCGAGCGACGCTGAACGTTGGACGTTGGACGTTGCGCGGCCGCACCGCGGCCACGACCCGCGGCTTCACGCTGCTGGAGATTCTCATGACGTTGGCGCTGATCGCGCTGCTGGCCGGCGCGCTGGTCGCCGGCGCAGGGAGGCTGCTGAAGGATCAGCCCACGACGCCATCGGAAATCTTTCGCAAGGCCCTGACCGAGGCGCGGCAGTATGCGATCGAGAAGAACGTGGAGGTGCGGCTGAGTTATGATGCGAAGACCAAGGTGTTCACCTCGAGCACGACGGACGGCACCCGCAGCTATCCGGTCGTGACGAATGACGACCTGGTGATCGATTTTCTCGCGGCGCAAAAAGGCGGCAACGCGATGCTGATCGCCGGCGTGCTCGTCGAGACGCAGACCGTGCCGTACGTCACCTTTTATCCAGACGGCACCTGTTCGCCGTTCCGCGTCCAGTTCCGGGTGAACGGGACGGCGAGCGTCACGGCGATCGATCCCTGGACCTGTGCGCCGGTGTTGGAAACGAAGACGACCGGATGACCGCGACCGCGCCAACTCCGATGACGGCGTCCACCACGGACGCGGCGGCGCGCAGCTCGCGGCCCGCAGCGACGCGTGGCTTCACCCTGCTCGAAATCCTGGTGTCCATCGCGATCTTCGCGATGGCGTTCATCGTGATCCTGGCGACCTACGCGAACATCCTGAGCAGCTATCAGCATCTGCAGACGGACCGGGAAGTGGACGAGGACGTGAAGTTCGCGCGCGCGGCGCTGCTGGCGGAGCCGGACATCCAGAAGGCGCAGGACGGCGACGAGTTCGATTCCACCGGCGAACGGCACGTGCGCTGGACCTCGACGATCACGCCGTCGGACACGATCGCGGATCTGTTTTCGGTCGATTTCGAATGCGAGGTGTCCGCGCCAGGCCAGGCCGGCGGCGAGCCGGAGAAGATCACGCAGACCTTCATGGTGCTGCGTCCGACCTGGTCCGATCCGGCCGAGCGGGACAAACTTCTGCAGGCGACGAAGTCCCAGATTGCGGACCTGCAGGGCAAGCTGCCCAACGGCTTCATCGCCGGCACTCCGCCGTCCCCGAACGGCGGCGGAGGTGGTGGCGGCGGTGGTTTCGGTGGCGGCCGGGGCGGTCGCGGCGGCGGTCCGGGTGGGCCGGGCGGAGGCCGTGGCGGTCGCGGAGGCGGCGGCCCGGGCGGAGCGGGTGGTCGCGGCGGCGGTAATTTCGGCAACGGCGGATTCCGTGGCGGCAATGGCAACGGCGGCCGCTTTGGCAACGGAGGAGGTGGTGGCGGCGCTGGCGGCAACGGAAATTTCCAGCGCGGCGGCAATTTCGGCAATGGCGGCGGAGGTGGTCGCGGCGCCGGTGGTGCCGGTGGCGGCGCGGGAGGATTCCGCGGCGGTGGCGGTGGTGCGGGCGCCGGCGGTGGCGGCGCAGCGGGAGGTGGCCGATGATCTCCGCGCACAAGACCAACCTGTGCGAGGGTAGGGACGGGCGGTCCGCCCTTCCGGGGCCTGATCTTCGACGGAGCCGAACCGGACGGGCGGGCCGCCCGTCCCTACCTGCGGATGAAGCGCGTTCCACGCCGGTCCGCCTTCCGATCTCCGACCTTGAACGTTCAACGTTGAACGTTGGACGTTGGACGTTCCGCGCTCGTGACCGCCACCGCCACGGCGGTCTCAGCAGCGATCACGATCACGGCCGCGGCTTCACCCTGCTCGAGGTCCTGCTCTCGATCGCGCTCGTGGCGATGCTGCTGATCCTGATGAATTTCACGGTCTTCTCGATGGGCGAGCTCTGGGGTCGCGGCACGGACCGGCGGCTGTTCAGCCAGCACGTGACGGCGGTCACCCGTTTCCTCGAACGCGAACTGCAGACGGCGTCGCTGCCGCCCTTCGCCAAGATCGGCGACACGCCGGTGACGGCGCCGGAGATCAAGCCGATTGCGGGCAACTCCGACAACCTGCTGACCTTCACGCTGCCGAGCGGCAGTCGGCTCATCGCCTGGCCCGACAACCGCCCGCTGCCGGAGGTCGTGTGCTCCCTGCAGGTGCGGGAGAACGAAGGGCTCATCCTGCTCTGGCATTCGAGCCTCGAGACCAAGTTCAACGACGATCCGCCGCGGGAGACCGTGATTTCGTCCCTCGTGACGGAACTCGACTACGATTACTACGACTCGACCCTGAAGACTTGGACGACGGAGACCGCGCTGAAAAAGGATCAGACCGGCGCGGTGACGACGCCGCAGCGGCTCCGCCTGAAATTCCTTTACGACAAGATGACGCAGGAGCGGGTGATCTCGCTGCCGACGGCGACGGAAGGAGTGCCGATGTTCTGATGACCTCGCGCGCGTCACTTTTTTCGATCCGCCGGAAGAAGGGCTCGGTGCTCATCATCGTGCTGGTCACGATCGTGCTCACGGCCTTCGCGCTGACGGCGTTTCTGGACAAGGCCAGCAGCGACCTGATCGTGGCGGCGCGGGACTCTGACGCGCGGCGCCTCCGGGTCGAAGCCCACTCGGCGATGGAGGTCACGCTCGGCGTGTTGTCGAGCTTCTACCAGACCGTCGGCGCGCTGCGCAGCCCCTCCGAAGGCTGGGGTGATCCGCTGACCTTCGCGAACTGGAAGCCCGCCGAAGGCCGGACGGTCGACGTCAGCTTCGAGGACGAAAGCGGCAAGATCTCTTTGCCCAATGCGGACACCAACACGCTGCAGGCGGTCTTCGAGCAGTGGGACATGCAGCAGCCCGACGCGGAAAAGCTCGCGGATGCACTGCTGAACTGGATGAAGCCGAGCAACGCGGCGCCGACCACGTTCACTCCCGACTACGATCAGGCGACGGTGCCGTACGTGACGCCCGGGCGCTCGCTGCGCTCGTACGACGAACTGGCGGCGATCGATGTGGCGAAGGACGTGTTCTACGGCGAGGACGGCCGTCCGAACGAGCTGTGGCAGCGCTTCACCAAAACTTTTTCGCTCCTCAGCTTCCGCCAGACGAACATCAACAGCGCGCCGCCCGACGTGCTGGCGGCCTTGGGCAACTTCGACGAGACGCAGCAGCAGAAACTGAGCGACTACGTGAACGGCACCAACGGTTACTCCACGAAAGGACCCGAGTATTTCCGTTCGGCGGCGGAGGCGGCCGCGGTGGTCGGGCAGGGCAACCAAGGCGTGTTCGGCGCCCAGATCAGCGCCCTGCGCATCCACATCACCGTGCACGAGGGCCGGGCGCGCTACCGGCTGAACACCGTGATCACGTTTCTTGGCCAGCAGGGGGCGCAAACTGTGCAACCCAATGCAACCGCGAACCCTTCCGCGGCGTCTGCCACGGCTAACCCCGCTCAGACCGCCAATCCCGCCCAAGCCAACAATGCCAATCGCAACAACAATGCCGCCGGTGGTGGCGGCCGGGGAGGGCGCGGCGGCACGGCCACGGCGAACGGCACCACCAACGCCGCGCCGGCCCTGAACTACCCCTTTACAGTCCTGGAAATTAACGAGAATAATGACCCTGTTTCCGCCGCTCCTCCCGCTCCTCCGTCCAACCCCGCCGAATGACCGCCAAGCTGACTGAATTCCTCAAGTCCGGCCCGCCGGCGCCGCGTGTTGCGCTTCTGGCCGACCAGCGCTTTTTCGTCCGCGTGGTGCCGGTCGCCGGTGCGGCGACCGCGGCGGATGTCGCGATGCAGGTCGATCTCGCGCTCGAGACGCTTTCACCCTTTCCGCCGGCGCAGCTCTACCACGGTTATTACTGGGTGCCAGGCGCGGATCGCGTCCTCATCTTTGCCTCCTATCGCAAGCGTTTCAGCCCGGAGCAGGCGGCCGACTGGAAGGAGTCGGAGCTGGTGATTCCCATGTTCGCCGCGGTGCTCGAGGCGCCGCATGAGCCGGCGACCACGCTGATTTTCCCCTCGGTGGACGGACTCACGGCGGTGTACTGGGACAACGGTCCCGTCCCGGCCGCGATTCTCACCCGCACGCTCGCCGCGGAGGCCACCGACGAAGAGCGGACGCAGGCGCGCGACGAATTGCTGCGCGCGGCAGGCGGCAGCAAAGCCGTCATCGATCTCGCGATGACGCCGGAGATCGCGGTGTCGCCCGATGAGAAGGCCTTCCTCTTCCGCGCCGGCGAATTTTCCGCGCCGTTGTCCGCCGCGTCGGCCACGTCACTCGACGTGCGCGACAAGGCTGAACTGGCGGCCTACCGCCGGGCCCGCGCCCGCGACGTCGGCCTCTGGCGCATCCTGACCGGCTGCGCCGCAGCCCTCGTGTTTCTCGCCTTCGCCGAACTGGCCGTGATCGGCGGCAGGGCCTTCTGGCTGAAGACGCAGTCCATCCGGATCGAAGGACGAAATTCGACCGTGTCGCAGGTGAGGCAGGCCAACGACTTTGCCAACCGGATCGAGGAGCTGTCGAACAAGCGCCTGCTGCCGATTGAAATGGTCAACGCCATCGGCGCGAAGGAGCAGCGCGGCGGCATCATCTTCACGAAGATCACCTCGAGCACGGCCAATGGCGTCTACAGCCTGCAGATCGATGCGCAGACGCCGAACTCCGCCGATCTCGAAGTCTATCGCCTGGCGCTCCTGAAGCTGCCGGCGGTGGCGGATGCGACCATCCCGAAGCCGCGGGTCGGCCCGGGGCTGACCACCTTCACCCTCTACGTCACCTTCAAGCCCGACACGATCAAGCCGGATGCGGCCAAGCCGGGGAATCCCTCATGACCAAGGCATTCAAGGCGTTCTTCCTCGCCCGCCAGCTCCGCGAAAAGCTGCTGCTGCTCGCCTTCGTCGGCGCCGCGGTCGCCGTCTGGTTCTCGTCCTTCGCCGGCCGCGCGCGGCTGTTCTGGATGCAGGTGCAGAGCACGAATTCCACGATCGCCACCCAGAACGCCTGGCTGGCCAAGGCCGACTCGATCGAGGCGCGCACCAAGGCCGCCGCCGCGAAGCTCGACCCGCTGAAGACCTACAACGCCAATAGCCTCCTCGGCGTCATCGACCGCCTGGCGAAGGAGGAATTCGGCAACAACGTGAACATTTCGACGGAGCCCTCCACGATCTCCGGCCAGTTTGCCACTCATACGATCGTCGCCAATATCCGGGCGAATAACACCGATGCGGACTGGACCCTGCTGAACAAGTTCTATTCCGACCTGGAAAAGCTCTCGCCCTACGTGAGCCTGGATGAGCTGACGATCTCCACGACGAACACGCGCAACGGCACCGGCGGCACGATGACAGTGAGGTTGCACGCGACCTCCGTTGAAGTCATTCGTAAGGGTGCTTGAGACGAAGACCCCCTGACCTGGATCCCGAGCAGGTGCGCGAAGCCATCCGCGTCTGCGCCTGCTTCAATCTTCGGCGCGTGTCCCGCGCCGTCACGCAGGTCTACGACGAGGCGATGGCGCCGCTCGGCCTGAGCTCCGGGCAGTTCATGCTGCTGCTCGCGGTGCGGATGCTGGGCGAAACCTCGCTCTTGCGTCTGGCCGATACCGTCTGGACCGACCGTTCCGTCCTGAGCCGGACGGTGCGTCCGCTCGAGGACCGCGGGCTGCTCGCGATCCTCACCGGCAAGGACCGCCGCACGCGCCGGATCACGCTCACGCCCGCGGGCCAGCAGGCGCTGCGGGACGGTTATGTCCGCTGGCAGGGTGCCCAGGCCCGCATGAGCGAGCTCCTCGGCTCGCGCCAGCTCGAGGAACTCCTCGGCACGCTCGAGCGCAGCAGCCTCGGCGTCCAGCCGAAGTACCTTTCCAAGCGGCCCCGTCGCGCGCGCCGCTAGCCGCTGGAGCGGCGACCTCCCGGTCGCCGTCACGCGACCGGGAGGTCGCATCCCCACGAGTAGAGCGGGTCTGTGACCCGCTTTTCCGAGAGCAGGAACGGGCGGCCCGCCCGCCCGGGTTTGAGGTGGAGCGCGTTGACCTCAACGCACTGTTCCGCTCCGTCGGCGATTTGACGTGGACGGAGGTTTCAACGCGTTGAGGTCAACGCGTTCCACCTCAGGCGACAGACCTGAATCGGACGGGCGGGCCGCCCGTCCCTACCTTCCGGAAAAAGGAAAAGCGGGTCGGTGACCTGCTCTGAGACACCGTCCAAAGGTAGGGCGAACCGCCCCGGTGAGCCGCGGCTCGGTGGGGCCGCCTCGCCCTACCTGAGACAGGTCGACGGACTTCGCGGACGGAAGCTCGAAGGTAACTGATCCGTTACCTTGTCCCAGTGGCGCCCGGGAGGTCTTCCGCCTTTGTTGCTCCCAATCATTTCAAAGCTCCGGAGCCGTCCAACCTGTGCATGCACCTGCAGCCATTTCGCCCCATCCCGGTCTCGCGTGGCGCCGCCACCGCCAGCGCCTCTGACCCCAGAAAAACGATGAAGCTGATCCCACGCTTTTTCCCCGCCCGTCTGCCCCGACCCAACGCCGCGCTCCTACTGACCGGACTCACGCTCGCGCTGCCGCGCTCCGGCCGCGCGGAGGATGCCCTCAGCTACAAGTACGAGGACTACCGCGAATCCGGCGGCCGCATCGCGGTGCAGACGCAGAGCGCACACCTCGAGAAGGACATCGGCACTGACGCGAAGGTGAAGATCGACGGCGTGATCGATGCGATCGCCGGCGCCACGCCGAACGGCCAGCCCGCGCCCGCCGGCAGCGACCAGGTGGTGCTCTCGCGCATGACCGAGCGCCGCAAGGCGTGGAACGCCGAGTTCTCCCGGCAGTTCTCCCGCATCAATGTCGCGGTCGGCGGTGCGAGCAGCCGTGAGAGCGACTACGTTTCGACGGGCTGGTCGTTCAACACGGTCACCGATTTCAACCAGAAGAACACCACGCTGCTCGCGGGGCTCGCCGGCACGGACGATCGGGTGAAGGTGGCGTTCCAGGCGCCGTACGCGAAGAAGCGCGGCAACGATGTCATCGTCGGCCTCACCCAACTGCTCGATCCGCGCACGTCGGTGACCTTCAATCTCTCGTGGGGCCGGTCGACCGGCTATCTCGCCGATCCGTACAAACTCGTCGAGAAAAGCATCGAGGTGGTGCCGACGGTTTTCCTGCGCCAGACCTTCGCGGAAAATCGTCCCGACGAGCGCGACAAGTGGATCGCACTCAACACGGTGACCCGGTCCTTCGCCGAGCTGCACGGCGCGGCGGAGGCGAGCTACCGGTTCTATCGCGACAGCTTCGGCACGGAGGCGCACACCCTCGGCCTCACGTGGTTCCAGCGGATCGGCGGACATCTCATCCTCCAGCCTGGCCTGCGTCTCTACGATCAGACCGCGGCGGATTTTTATTACTACCGGCTCGATGCGACCTCGATCATTCCGACCTTCGGGCGCCCGCGGCCGCAGGGGCCGTTCTATTCCTCGGACTACCGGCTCTCGGCCCTGCGCTCGGTCAACTATTCGCTCAAGGCGATCTGGACCGTAACCGACCGGCTGCAGCTCGATGCCTCCGTGGAGAACTACCGCATGCGCGGGCGCGACGGCGTCACCCCGCAGAGCGCCTATGCGCGCGCGACGATCGTGACCGGCGGGTTGAAGTTGTCCTGGTAATCTCGCCCGAAACCCCGCGCCGCTCGCCAGCACGCTCCCTTGGTCATGGCCATCCTGCTTCCCTCGCAGCCCACGCCGCCGACTCCCGCCGGGGAGTCGGTGACGGGTCCGTTGCGCCGGCTGCGGTTTCCCGCGCTGGGCACGAACTGCGAGGTGCAGTACGTGGCGCCGCAGGGCGAGGTGCAGGCGAAGGCGTTCGAGCAGGCTGCGATGGGCTGGGTGCAGGGCTTCGAGGCGAAGTATTCGCGCTTCCGGCCGGACAGCCTGGTGAGCCGGATCAACGCCGCGGCCGGGCAGGAAAGCGTGGAGATCGATCCGGAGATGGAGCAATTGCTCAAGCTCTGCGACACGCTGCATTTCATGACGCAGGGCGTGCTCGACCCGACGGCGCTGCCGCTGCTGCGGCTGTGGAACTGGAAGGCGGAGAAGCCGCGCGTCCCCACCACCGATGAAATCGCCGCGGCGCTGCGCCTCGTCGGCTGGCGCAAGGCGCAGCGGACGCCGGGCCGAATTTTCCTGCCCGAGCCAGGCATGGCGCTCGACTTCGGCGGCTTCGGCAAGGAATACGCCGTGGACTTCACCGCGCAGATCGCGGCGGAGCACGGCATCGCCAACGTGCTGGTGGATTTTGGCCACGACCTCCGCGCCGCCGGCAAACCGCCGGGCCGCCCCGCCTGGCACATCGGGATCGAGGATCCGCTGCGTCCCGGCGGCTCGTGGACCAGCGTCGGCCTGAGCGGAAAGGGCATCGCCTCATCCGGCGACTACATCCGGTGTTTCACGATCGAGGGCCGCCGCTACGGTCACATCGTCGACCCGCGCACCGGCTGGCCCGTGGCAAATGGTTGTGTCCAGGCCACTGTGATCGCCGGCACCTGCCTCCAGGCCGGCGTGCTCTCGACCACCGCGTTCGTCCTCGGGATCCCGCGCGGCGTCGACTTCATCCAATCCTGTCCCGGCGCGGAAGGCATCCTGCTCACCGACAAGGTGCGCGCCCAGACGCGGGGATTTTTCCACTATGTCGCCACGTGAGAAACTCGTTCATGCCATGATCACATTACCTTCTCTTTTCCGAAAAGGTGGAACGCGTTGTCCCCAACGCGTTGAGAGACGTTGCCAGCATTTGATGCGGACGAAGCCCAACAACGTGTTGGGGACAACGCGTTCCACCTTCCTTGCTTTCCTGCTCGCGGCGGCCGCCGTCGTGCCGGTCCGCGCCGAGGTGAAGCCAGGCGATGCGTTCCCCGCGCTGGCCGCCGCCGGGCTGAAGGGCGCGCTGCCCGTGACGGCGGGCAAGGTGGTGCTCGTCGATTTCTGGGCTTCATGGTGCCAGCCCTGCAAGGCGTCGTTCCCGATCTACGCGAAGCTCCACGCCGACTACGCGCCGCAAGGGCTCGTGATTCTGGCGGTGAGCATCGACGAGAACGCGGCCGACTATGAGCGCTTCGTGAAGAAGCTCGCGCCGCCGTTCGTCACCGTGCTCGACCAGGGCCAGAAGCTGGTCGGGCAGGTGCAGGTGCCGACGATGCCGACGAGCTACCTGATCGGCCGCGACGGCAAGGTCCGCTTCGTCCACGCCGGTTTTCACGACGGCACGGAGCGCGAACTGCGTGAGCAGATCGCCCGGCTGCTCGCCGAAAAATGAAATGCGCCCTGAACGAATATCCGTCTCCCCACTCCTTCCTCCCATGAAAATGTTCTTCCACCCCCGCCGCGGCGTGCTGTTCCTGCTCGGTGCGCTGCTGGCCGCCGCCGCCGGCGGCTGTGCCAACACCCACCTCTTGCGCGTGCAGCCCTGGCAGCGTGGCACGCTGGCCGACTACACGATGCGGTCCGACCGCGATCCGCTGGCCACCGCGGCGGCCGAGCACATCTATTTCTCGCGCGAATCCGCCACCGGCGGCCGCGGCGTCGGCGGCAGCGGCTGCGGCTGCAACTGATCCGGCGCAATCGCCGGAAAGGAAGAAAGAAGAAGGAGGAAGGAAGAATTAAGAACGATCCGGACAGCAATCGGGCTCGCTTCTCCGACGCGGCGCTTCTCGCCTCCGCACCTGTAGCCTCTGCATCAAGTAACCTATTAGGTTACATCCGAGGGTAGCGTGCTGCGGGAAAAAGAGGGAAACGGCCCTCCGAGATCCTCCCGAAACCCGCTTCCTCTTCTCTTTTTGTGTTCTCTCCGGTCGGATGCCGGCGTCTTAGTCTTTCCAATCTCGGTGTCTCTGTACCTCTGTGGTGAAAATTCCGGAAACAGATCCTGCCTCCGCTCCGCGTTGAATTGAATTTCCGCCATGCGCGTTCTTGTCATCGAGGATGAAGCCCAGCTCGCCGGACACATCACCCGTGCGCTGGTCCGCCGCGGGCATCTGGCCAAGGCCGTGAACGACGGCGCCGAGGGCCTGGGGGCCGCGCTGGCGGAGCCGCCCGATCTCGTCGTGCTCGACCTGAACCTGCCGGGCCTGGATGGACTGTCGGTTCTGGCCAGGCTGCGGCAGGCGGCGAGTCCCACCCGCGTGCTCATCCTCACCGCGCGCGGCGAGGTGGAGCACCGCGTCAAGGGATTGCAGGCGGGCGGCGATGACTACCTGGCCAAGCCGTTCGCGATGGACGAGCTGATTGCGCGGGTCGAGGCGCTCGGCCGCCGCGCCACGACGGCGGCGCCGGCTGATTTGCTCAAGGTCGGCGACCTGCAGATCGACGTGCGCCACCGGCGGACGACCCGCGCCGGCAAGGCGATCGCGCTTTCGCCGCGGGAATTCGACGTGCTGCAGGTGCTCATGCAGGAGCCGGGCCGGCCGTTTTCGCGCACCGAGCTGTGCGAGCGCGTCTGGCAGCGCGATCACGAGTACGACACGCGCACGGTGGAGATCTTCATCACCCGTCTCCGGAAAAAGGTGGATTCGGGTTTCCCCGTGCCGCTGATTCATACTTTCCGCGGCGTCGGCTATGCGGTTAGTCTGCCGTCGTGACGTCGCTTTCGCGCCGTCGGTTGGTCTGTTCCCGCTGCTTCCCATGAACCCCCGCCGCCTTCTGTCCCACCTGCTCGGGCTGGTCCTGCTGCTCACTCCGGGCGTTCTCCGCGCGGGCGCGGCGATCGAAGGCCGGGTGGCGCTGCCGAAGACCCGCACCGCGCCGGTCATGAACAAGCGCTACGAGGTCGTGATGCAGGGCGGGGTGCTCTCGACGAACCCGCCGCTGGCGGTGGTCTATCTCGAGGGCAATTTCCCTCCGGCGGCGGCCCAGCCGGTGACGCAGATCGTTCAGAAGGACCTGACCTTCATCCCCTCGCTCCTGCCGGTGCGGGTGGGGACCAAGGTGGAGTTCCCGAACCTGGACGACACCTACCACAACATCTTTTCCTATTCGCTGCCGAAGCGCTTCGACCTCGGCCGCTATCGATCCGACGAAAAACCCGTGCCCTCGCAGGTGTTCGACGTGGCCGGCCTCGTGACCCTCCGCTGCGACATCCATGAGCACATGCGCGCGCTGATCCTCGTGCTGGCGACGCCGCATTTCACGGTGACCGACGCCGACGGTCGCTTCCGCCTCGAAGGCCTTCCGCCCGGTCACTACGTCCTGAAGGCGTGGGTGGACAGCAAGACCACCCGCGAAACTCCGGTGGATCTCGCGGCCGACGGCACGGTGCACGTGGATTTTCCGTGATCGCCCCGTCCGGACCGAGACCCGCCCGCGTGGCCGGCTTCCGCTGGAAGCTGCTGGTGGCGATGATGCTCGTGGTCTCGGTCGTGACGGCGCTCGCGCTTTATCTGGCCCAGCGCAACTTGGCGGCGAACGCCGAGCACGACCTGCAGCGGCAGTTCCAGGCGGAGCTCGACGCGTTGCATCATGCGCAGGAAATCCGCCACGCCGCCCTGGTCGAACGCTGCCGCGCGCTCGTGCGCCGTCCGCGCATCCACGCGGCGTTGGAGGAGGACAGCGCGCTCGACCTGCTTTATCCCAGTGCGGAGGACGAGCTGCACGATCTGCGGGAAAGCGAGGACCGGACGAGCTACGCGCTGCATGCGAGATTCTATCGTTTCCTCGACCGGAAGGGAGCGGTCATTCCGCCCGCGGGAGCGCGGAACGCCGGCCAGCTGCGGCCCGAGGACGAACAGCGCCTCGCGATGCCGCAGGTGCCGGATCAGCCGCAGCTCGGTTATCTCGACGCTGGTGCGGCCGATGGGACGACCGGCGGGCTGTCGGAGATCATCGCCATGCCGATCATCTCGACGGAAAACGGCGAGGTCATCGCGGCACTCGTGGTGGGATTCAAGCCGGTCGAGCTGGGCGGAGCGCGGCCGGGCTCCGGCATCCGGAGCGGCGTCTGGCTGGACGGCGGCCTGCATCTTTCCCCGACAGACGGCGCCGATCAGGCCGCGCTGACCCGCGAAGTGGCGCACGCGATCGGCGCGCCCGAACGCGCGGAGGGCAGCCTGCATCTGCCGCTGGCGGGCGTGCCCCATCTGCTGTTCTCGAAGCAGCTCAATCCCGGCTCCCTGTTTCCTCCGGCGTACGAGATCTGCGTCTTCCCTCTCACGGAGCTGATCGCCCGCCAGCGGCAACTGCGGTGGCAGGTGGTCGGGCTGGGAGGGCTGCTGCTGCTGGGCGGTTTCGGCGCGAGCCACGTGCTTGCCGGCAGGCTCTCGCGTCCGGTTGAGAAACTCGCGGTCGACTCCGAGGAAAACCGCGCGCTGCGGGAACGGGCGGAGGCGGCGCTGGAGCTGACGCACGCCGAGCTGCAGCGGTCGGCGCGGTTTTCCGCCGACGCCTCGCATCAGTTGAAGACACCGGTCACGGTGCTCCGGGCCGGCCTGGAGGAATTGCTCGCGCGGGAAAATCTCACCCCGGCCGAGTGCGACCAGCTCTCCGCGCTGATCCATCAGACCTACCGGCTTTCCAGCGTGATCGAGGATCTTCTCCTGCTGTCGCGCCTCGACGCCGGCCGGCTGAAACTCGAGGCGCGCCCGGTGAACCTCACCCAGCTGATCGAAGCCTCGCTCGACGACCTCGGCGCGCTGCCGGACGGCCTCGACCTGGGGGTCGAAACGGATTTCCCCGCGGGACTCCACATCGAAGGGGAAAAGCGCTACACCTCGCTCATCCTGCAGAACCTCCTGGAAAACGCCCGGAAGTATAACCGTCCCGGCGGACGCATCTTTCTCGCCGCGCGCGAGGAAGGCGACCGCGTGTTCCTGCGCGTGGGCAACACCGGCGAACCGATCCCCGCGGCGGCGCAGGCGCATATCTTCGAACGCTTCCATCGCGGCGCGATGGGGGAGAACGTCCCGGGTTACGGGCTGGGCCTGAATCTGGCGCGCGAGCTGGCGCGGCTGCATCGCGGCGAGCTGCGGCTGGTGCGTTCAGATGCGGAGCGGACGGAATTCGAGGTGACCTTCCGGCTGGCGAAAGCGCCGGAAGGGAGTGGGGCGTCATGAAACCCGGCCCATCATGCGGATCGCGTGCAGGCGCGAAGGCGGCGCAGGGAAAATTTCTCGGATCGACCTCGCTTCGACTCCGGTGGAAGCAGGTTCGGAAAGGATTTTTTTTCACGGGAGTCGAGCCGAGGTCGATCCGAGTGGTGATGCTGATTTTGGCCGGCCTCGTGGCGCCACCGGCCCTCGTGCACGGCGCGATGGATGACTGGGTCGATCAGGTGGACGATGCGCTGAGCGGCAGCACGGAGTCGGGAGATTTCCGGGCGCGGCTCAGTGGGAGCGTCGAGCTGGAGCAGTATCATTTCCAGCAGCCGGCGCCGGGGCTGATCGATGCGGGCGGCAACGATCTCTTCAATCCGCGGCTGGTGCTCTTTCTCGACACGCAGTTCCGTTCGCACCTCTACGCCTTCGCCCAGGCGCGCGTCGATCGCGGCTTCGATCCGGGCAACGGCCCCGCGCAGGTCCGGCTCGATGAATACGCCCTGCGCTACACGCCCGGAACGCAGGGGTATTTCAACGTGCAGCTCGGCAAGTTCGCCACCGCGGTGGGCAACTGGGTGCCGCGCCACGGAGCCTGGGACAATCCCTTCGTGACCGCGCCGCTGCCCTACGAAAATCTGACGGGCATGTGGGACCTCGAGCCGGTGCCCTCGGACCTCGTGCTGCTGCAGTGGTCGCACGTGCGGCCCGGGCTGCCGGCGCGGATCACCGCGGTGGAGAAGGGGCGGCGGATCCCACTGATCTGGGGCCCGTCGTACGCCAGCGGCGTGGCGATCTCGGGTGCGTTCGACCGCGTGCGCTATGCGTTCGAAGTGAAAAACGCCGCGCTGTCCTCGCGACCCGAATCGTGGGACGCGGTGGCGGTCGGCCTGCGGCATCCGACCTTGAGCGGACGCGTGAGCTACAGCCCGGATGAACGCTGGAATTTCGGCT